>CAZEAV010000492.1:0-2507 GCA_964510215.1 uncultured Iamiaceae bacterium | reverse complement strand
GCCCGCCGTTCTCCTTGCAGACCACGAGATCGGCAAGATGGCCGCGACAACCGGATGTGGCGACGCTGGGGTTCCTCCTCGGTTCACCCGGGAGGAGGAGGCCGGGTATCGAGCAGTGACAATGTCGGCCCGAGGGCCGTTTTCACCCCCATGAATCGTGCGGCGACGTCTCGGGCCGCGGTCAGCACCCCGCCGCCACGGAACATGAGGTCCGCCAAGTTCCGTGAATTCTGCTGGGCTTTCTCTACTCGGGGGCGTTGTGAGGCTTCGAAATCTCGGAAGACGGCTTGAACGTCGATCGCGTCGGTGGCGCTATCCACCGCGTCGACCAGATCGTGGGCGAGCACCCGGGCCGACTCCATCGCCATCGACGCGCCGACTCCGGCGGTAGGGAGAAACCCCGCGGCCGCGTCGCCCAACAACACCGTGGGCCCGACCGCCCAACGGTCGCAGCGCACGTCGGAGAATGTCCAGAAGAACGGGTTGTCTGCGGCGCTGAACGTCTCCAGTGCCCGGCTGGTGCGGTCGTCGACTGCGGCGATGCGATCCCGCACCGTCGACGCGAGCGCGGCCGGTCCCCGGGCCGTCTGGGCACGCGGCGCACCGAGGAACACCCCGGTGCGTCCGGGCA
Source organism: uncultured Iamiaceae bacterium (assembly GCA_964510215.1). Lineage (GTDB taxonomy): Bacteria > Actinomycetota > Acidimicrobiia > Acidimicrobiales > Iamiaceae > JAFDWI01. Next base: position 1,876 of record CAZEAV010000492.1, on the reverse strand, counting down.
CCGGGTAGAAGCCGAGGAACCAGCCCGCGCCCCAGGTCTCCACGTCGGTGTCGGCGTCGGTCGTGTCGTCGTCCCAGACCAGCCACCCACCCCAACCGGTGTCGTGGAAACGGATCTCACTTTCGGCGAGCACCAGAGCGCGGGTGGATGAGTGCAGTCCATCGGCGATCACCACCGCATCGAAGTCGAGCCGGTGGGTGCCGGCGTGCTCGCGGAATTCGACCTCGACCGCCCGGTCTCCCGCGTCTGCTCCTGACGCTGTAGCACCTTCGAGCCCAGCGACCGTCGCCCCGTAGGCGACCGCGGCGTTCTCACCTGCCAGCACCCGCATGAGCGTGGGCCGCTCGATGCCCCGGTAATGGCCGTAGTCGGCGACCGCCTCGAAGTCGTAGCGCTTCAGGAATTGAACTTTGGCGCCACGCAAGGTGTAGCGGGTCATGCCGGTGCTGCGGGCGAGGTAGTCGGATTCGACGCCGAGTTCGGCGACGGTCGGGTCCACGAACGGCATCAGACCGAGCATGTAGCCCTCCAGATTCCGTTCGTGATCGGCGCGCTCGATCAGGACCGGGTGCAACCCGCGGCCACGCAGCAACTGGGCGAGCGACAGACCCGCGACCCCGGCCCCGATGATGAGGATGCGCAGGCGGTCGTTCCGGGCAGCGCCATACTGAGCCCGTACGTCGGTGGGGGTGAAAGGCCCGGCGGCCGGGTCGGGCTCAGGTCTCATTGCGGCTGGTTTCCCTTGCTGATCAGCCCGGCCAGGGTGGCCAGCGTGGCGGCGAGGTCGAAGTCGGGATCGGCGGCCGCGTGCAGCAGTGCTCCGTCAGCTGCTGCGAGCACCAGTGCGGCGGGAACGGGTGAGTCGACGAGTGCGGCATCCACACGGGCGCGTGCCGAGCGCAACATCGCGGCGAAACTGTCTCGCAATGGTGGGTCGTGCTGGGCGATTCCGATGGATTCGACGAAGAGACTCAGGTGCCGGGGGTCGGTGGTGTCCGCTGTCCACTCGGTGAGCCATTCGCCGACCTGCGTGGGCGAGTCGATCGTCACGGTCTCGGAGAGCATCGGGGTGAACATCTCGGTGAGTGCCCTGACGACTGCCTCGCGGACCAGCTCCTTTTTGCCGCGGAAGTGGTAGCTGACCGTGCCGTGGGGCAGCCCGGCCCGCTCGGCGACGGCGCGGGTCGTCAGCGCGGCGGCACCGCTGGTCGCCAGCAGGTCGATCGTGGCACGGATGAGCGTGGAGCGGGTCGTGGACGAGCGCGGCCTCGCTGGGGAGCTGGTAGCTTGTACGCCTGGACTGTCCATATGGACAACCCTAGCGAGCGATCGTGCCGGCCGGCCTGCGGACGGCACCCCGACCGGAACGGTGCGGACCATCCGGCGACCGCGGGACGATTCACACTGACCCCACAAGCGTCGCATCGGGGCTGGCATTGGTGGGGGATTCGATGCCCGGTGGCGGGCATTGCCAAGTCTCCGGAGTTGGGTCGGTGTGATGAGGCCGCGCGGCGACCTTGCGGACCTCCGACACCGGCAATGTCGCGATCAAGAAAGGCGGTGGTCGCGCCGATACCCTCCGAGATCGCCTCGCCACGATGGGCGACGCCTACTGACAATTCATGACCCGATGGTAAGGACGCGCGGGAAATATTTTCCATGAGCAAGAAAAAGATCGTCGTCTCACTCACACTGCTTACTTCCGGTATCATGCTCTCGTCCTGTCTTCCAGCGGGCTTGAACACCGCACAGGGGATCGATACCCAGAAAGACTGCATCTTCAACGGATTCGACTACCAGGCTCCCAATGACATCGCCGAGGCGGACCATTGTGTCACCACGACCGACAACAGCATGATCGCTCCGTTGGCTGAAA
>CAZEAV010000491.1:0-2511 GCA_964510215.1 uncultured Iamiaceae bacterium | reverse complement strand
GGTGTAGCTGGCCTCGCCCCGGTGGCTGACCGAGATCACATAGGTGTCCTCCCCCTCCTTGATCTGGAAGTGGAATGTGAAGTCGCACACGCCCTGTCCGTCACTTGTGCCCGTGCCGAGCGTCGTGGTTGCAAGCAGAACCCCGGCCGCGTTCTTGACGGTGACAACCGTCCCGGGTCCGATGTCCGAGTACCCGTCTTGGCCCGTGCACGTATTGCCGAGTGTCTCCACCCCAGACGTGCCGCCAAACTCGGCCGGGTCCGAGTAGGCGAGTGAATCGGAGTCGTCGAGAACGAACTCCCCGCTCACGGTGATCGTGCGAAGCACCTTGAACCCGTCGAAGAACTGCGGGCAGTAGATCTGGACACCGATGGCGTCCTCCCGCTCTCCCTGCGCCGCATTCCCGTTCTCGAGACCCCGGCAGATCTTCTTGGCATGGGCGATCGCCTCGGCATCTGTCCCGAATTTCCCTTTCAGTCCTGCTGATTCGAGGTTGTCGAGGTAGGTGTCGTTCTTCATCTTGAAGTTCGAGATGAGCTTGGGGCAGTAGACCTCGACGCCGATCCGGTCGGCTTTGGTGCCCAGCGCGTAGTTCTTGTGGTCGAGCTTCTTGCAGAGGGCCTGCGCATGGGAAACCGCGGCGCCGGACGACGGGTACGCCGAACGCAGGCCTGCCGCGTCGAGCTTGTGGAGATACCGGGATTTCTTCGTCGGACCGGTGAGCATGGCCACGACGACCGCCGCGACGATCACCGCGACGACGACTGCGCCGACCAGCGCGAAGACCTTCTTGCGACTCTTCGAGCCGCCGGGGTCGCCGGCCGTGGGCTGGGGCGGAAGCTGATCCGACGCCGGCGGAACCTGTTGCGGTGCTGATCCTGTCCGGGGCGAGGCCGCCAGGTCGGGAGTGCGGTGGCTCGTGGCCCCGGCGAGGTCCCGGCGGTCGGGGTCGCTCGCTTCCTCCGCGCGGACGCCGCGGTCGTGTACCCACCTGGTCGGCTGTCCGCCGACGAACCACCGCCCCTCGTGCCGGGATGTCGGATCCGGCCGCCACTCTCCATCTGCGCGGCCGTCGGCGCGGCCGTGCGCTTGGGAAGCATCATCTGGACCGGTGGCCCGACTCGATCCGGCCGGAGCAGCCTCGGTGTCGTGAGCGGCGGGAGTTCCCGCGCCCGTCGACTGGTCATCTGGTGCCGCCGGACCAGGCGGAGACCCGGGCGATCCCGGCCGGTGTACTTTCGGCGCGCGCGGTGGGGGCGCGGGCCATCCCGACGTTGGATCTGTTGGTTCGTGGTCATCCATCGGGCCCCTCCATCTCCGGTCATCCCGTCTCAGGGAATGGTAATCGCCCCCTGTGACATGCAGAGTTCGGGGTTCCAGGGTCGGGGCCGAGTCTGGGTACCCGGTCACGACATGCCCGGTTCCGGCGCCGACACCGGTTCGGGGCGGGAGCCCGACAAGGGATCGGGTCGAGTTGGGGGCGTGTGCGCATTCGGCGCCGGGCCACCTGTGCCAGGCCGGTTGGGCGCCGGTGTGCGAGGCGGCGGCGATCGAGCGGGAGCCGTTCCGGCATCGACGGGAGCTGGTTTCGTTTTGATACCATTGGGCTTGTGGCGATGACCCTGCGGCTGACCGAAGCCGAACAACGGGATCTCAAGGCAAGGGCCGCTGCCGAAGGGGTCTCGATGCAGGAACTGGCGCGTCGGGCGATTCGCGAGCACCTGGGGTCGAGTGACCACCGCGAGCGGGTCGCCGAGGCGGCGGCGAGGATCGCGGCGGCCCACGCGGACGCGCTCGACCGGCTCGGTCGTTGAGCGACCCGTCGGGGTTCGAGTATCTCGACATCGATGATTTGATGATGTTGGCGGCAGGCCTGCTCGGGGACCCGGTGCCGATTCGGGATGTCGGATTGCTGGAGGCCGCGGCCGTCCGGCCGCGCGCCTCGGCGTTCGGGGAGGACGCCTACCCCGACGTGTGGTCGAAGGCCGGAGCGCTGTTGTCCTCGATCGTGAAGAATCACGCGCTGGTCGATGGAAACAAGCGTTTGGGCTGGCTCTCGTGCGCGGTGTTGCTCGACTTGAATGGTGTCGATCCGACGATGGCGACCGACGATGTCGTCTACGAGTTGGTCATGCGAGTTGCTGCGGAGCAGCTCGACGTCGACGAGATCGGCGCGGCGCTCCGTCGTGCTGTGGGCGAGTCCTAGCGGGCGGCTCGTAGGTTTCGCGCACGGGGTCGTACCCGGGGTGCTCAGCGCTCGGGCGGCTGCCGAGCGGCCGAAAGCCGACTTGGTCGTGGCCACCATGACCGGCTGTGGTCAGGGGGCACATGCGTCGAGGGCTGCGATGCTGCGTTTGGGTGCGGTGAGCCGGTAGAACGCGTCGAGCAGTTCGGCGATCTCGTCCCAGTCGGTGTCGGCGTCGAGGTCGACGCCCAGCCACCCGGAGGCGCCGAGGTAGGCGGGGACGAACACCCGCGGGTCGTCGCGCAACGCCGGCGCCTCTTCGGCGT
>CAZEAV010000490.1:0-2520 GCA_964510215.1 uncultured Iamiaceae bacterium | reverse complement strand
TCTCGTCGTTGATGCTCCAGTCGCTGCATCCCCTCGCCATGGCCGGCGTCGCCGAACACTCCGACTACCGGAGCGATCCTTTCGGTCGTCTCTCGCGCACCGCGTCGTTCGTGGCGGCGACAACCTATGCCTCCACCGTGGTGGCCGATGCGGTGATCGACCACGTGAACCACGTCCACACCTTCATCCACGGCACCGCACCCGATGGTCGCCCGTATTCGGCGCTCGACCCCGAACTGCTGGTCTGGGTGCACGTCGCGGAGATGGTCAGCATCCTGAACGCCCACCGCCGTTACCACCCGTTCCCGATCCGTGGCGCCGATCTGGACCGTTACTTCGACGAGAACGCGATCGTCGTGGAGAAGCTGGGGGGCACCGACGTTCCCCGGAGCCGCGCCACGGTGCGCCAGTATCTGCGCGACGTCCGGGGCGAGCTGGCGTGCGGCGACCAGGCGAAGGAAGCGATGGCGTTTCTCATGACCCCCATCGGTGATGATCCGGTCTCCAAAGGCGTCTCGACGCTGTTGATCCAGGCGGCCGTGGACCTGATGCCCGCTTGGGCGCAACACCTGCACGGCATCCGTCGGCCACCGGGTTTCGACGCGCTCTCCATCCGGCCGGCCGCGTTCTCGCTCATCCAGACCCTGGCCGTGCTGATCGGACCGTCGCCGGTACAGGCTGCCGCCCGCGCCCGGGTCGCCAAACTTCGGGAGATGATGCGCGAGTAGCGCGCGAAATCTCCCGAAGTTCACGTGGGGGTGGAGGCGGTCTCGGCGCCCCGGAAGCGGGTCGGACGGTCGGGAGCGCCCCTCAGCCGGCAGGCAGGGCGATGGATTTGGGTTCCAGGTAGGCCGACAGCCCCTCGGGGCCGAACTCGCGTCCCAGCCCGGACGCCTTGAAGCCGCCGAACGGGGAGGAGAAGTCCATCAGGTACTGGTTGATCCCGAACGTGCCGGTGCGGATCCGACGGGCGACGTCCAGTCCGTGGTCGGGATCGCCGGTCCATACCGATCCGGCCAGTCCGTACTCCGAATCGTTCGCGATGGCCACGGCGTCCTCTTCGTCGTCGTAGCCGATCACGCACAACACCGGCCCGAAGATCTCCTCCTGCGCGATCCGCATGGAGTTGTCGACGTCGGCGAACACGGTCGCGTCCACGAACCAACCGGTATCGAGGCCCTCGGGACGCCCGCCGCCGGCCACGACCCGGGCACCTTCAGAGCGCCCGATCTCAATGTAGCCCTCGACCCGGTCGCGCTGGCGTTCGGCGACCAGGGGCCCGAGCGTCGTCGTCGGCTCCGCCGGGTCGCCCGCGACCTGCCCGCGGGCCATCTCGGCGAGCGCCGACACCCAGGTGTCTTCCTGCGAACGCGGCACCAGGATGCGCGTCTGCGCGACACACGCCTGTCCGTTGTTCATCAACGACGAGAACTCCAGCCCGGGCACGGTCGCTGCCGGGTCCGCGTCGTCCAGCACGATCGCCGCGGACTTGCCTCCCAGCTCGAGGCTGCAGCGCTTGAGCTGCTCGCCGCACAGTGCGGCGATGCGGCGCCCCGCCGCGGTCGATCCGGTGAATGCCACCTTGTCGACACCAGGGTGGCCGACCAGGTGCTCGCCCACCGCACGACCTGCCGGCACCACGTTGAACACTCCGGCGGGGATGCCGGCCTCGTCCATCAGCTCGGCCAGCAGGAACATGTCCAGCGGCGTCTCCGGCGCCGGCTTGATGACGACCGTCGACCCCGACACGAGCGCCGGCGCGATCTTCGACATCGACACGAACTGCGGCACGTTCCACGGTACGATCGCTCCGACGACGCCGACCGGCTCGCGGCGGACCAGCATCGGGCCGAAGATGCCGTCGCGGCGCTCCTCGAAGGGATAGGTCCGAGCCAGGTCGATGAAGTACTGCAGCATGACCTGGGGCATCGGTGCCTGGGCCATCTGCGAGAAGAGCATCGGCGACCCCATCTCCGCGGTGATGATCTTCGCGAAGTCGTCCAGGTGGGCGCCGTAGAGGTCGGCGAGACGCTGGACGATGTCGGCCCGCTCCTTGGGATCCATGCGTGGCCAGGGACCGGTGTCGAACGCCTCGCGAGCCGCGGCGACCGCTCGATCGATGTCGTCGTTCGTGCCTTCGGGGACGGATCCGACGCGTTCGTGCGAGTACGGCGAGTGCACGTCGATGACGTCATTTCCCGCGGGCTCGGTCCAGGCGCCGCCGATGTAGAGCTTGTCGTGATCGGTCATGGCGTCACTCTACGAGAACTCGACTGGAACATGTTCCAGTCAGGTGCAGAGAGCGCAGTCAGCCGGCCAAACCACCGCCTCCCCATGCCAACTCCGGGAGATCTTGAGCGCTATGGGCGTGAAATCTCCCGGAGTTCGAGAAGGGGTGGTGGGGTGGTGGGATGGAGCCGGGATCGGTCTCGGGCCGGGTTGGACTCCGGGCCGCGTCAGGTGCCGGGTCGGCCTCCGGGCCGCGTCAGGTGCGGTGACGGACGAGCACCTCCTGGGTGA
>CAZEAV010000489.1:0-2534 GCA_964510215.1 uncultured Iamiaceae bacterium | reverse complement strand
CGGGATCCCCGTTGGGCCGCGCTCGACGCGTTGTCGAGCGCCGGGTCGGTGGCCGATCCCGACGAGTCCCGGTGACGAAGTACGAAGCCGAGATCCGCCGGACGACCGGCGGGGTCGCCCACGTCGCTTCGAAGGACTGGGGCGGTCTGGGATTCGGCCAGGGCTATGCGTGTGCCACCGACAACCTCGGCACGATCTGGGACATGGCCACCCGGGTGCGCAGCGAGCGCGCCCGCTACTGGGGTCCGGGGCCCGAGGGGAACCACCTGGCCGCGGACCTGGGGTATCTGGCACTCGGCATCACCGCGCGGGCCGAGGCCGTGCGGGAGGCGGTATCGCCCGAGGCGCGAGCGGTGATGGCCGGATACGTAGCGGGTTGCAACGCCCGACTGGAGGACGCCCGGGAATCCGGTTCGCTTCCCGACTGGTGCCGCGACGCCGAGTGGCTCCATCCACTGGAGGAGTTGGACCTGTACCGCATGACGGTGGACACGACGATGATGGCCAGTGGCCGGAACCTGGTGGGCCTCATCGGCCGGGCCGAGGCGCCGGGGCCGGAGGGACCGTGCGCCCCGGCGCCACTGAGTGCCCTCGGACCGGCGAACGCGGCCAGCAACGGATGGGCGTTCGGCCGGGAGGCCACCGCGTCGGGCGGCGGCCTGGTGGTGGCGAATCCCCACTTTCCCTGGTACGGCGAGGCGCGATTCTGGGAGTGCCACCTCACGATTCCCGGTGAGCTCGACACCTACGGGGTCAGCCTGATCGGCATGCCCGGGGTCCAGCTCGGCTTCAACGCGTCCCTGGGGTGGACCCACACGTTCTCCCGCGGGAACCGCTTCACGCTGTACCGGCTGGAACTCGACCCGACCGATCCGACGCGGTACCGCTTCGGCGACGAGGAACGGGCCATGACCGCCGAGACCTTCGGGGTGCAGGTCGCCGACGGTGGCGGTGGACTCTCCACGCATCGTCGCACGCTCTGGTCGTCGCACCACGGCCCGATGGTGAACCTGCCACTGCTGGGGTGGGGCAGCGAGGCCGCGTACACCATGCGCGACGCGAACATCGACAACACCGGCGTCCTGGACCTGTTCCTGGGCATGGATCGCGCGCGCACGATCGCCGAGCTGCAACAGGTGTGCGCGACGACCAAGGCGATGCCCTGGCTGCACACGATGGCCGCGGACTCCTCGGGGGCCGTGTACTACTGCGACTTCTCGGCCACGCCGAACCTGTCACCGGCCGCGCAGCGGCGCTATCTGGATCGATTGGCCGATGACCCGGTCGCCGCGATGCTGGCGGAGAACCAGGTGGCCCTGCTGGACGGATCCGAACCCGACGACGTCTGGGTGCACGAACCCGGTGCCCGGAGCCCCGGTCTCGTCCCGCATGATCGGCTGCCTTCGCTCACCCGGGGTGACGTGGTGGTCAACTGCAACGACTCGCACTGGCTGACCCATCCCGACAGCCCGCTCGAAGGGTACTCGGTCATGCACGGACGCGAACGCACGCCGCGGACCCTGCGGACCCGCCAGAACCTGATCGAGACCCAGCGACTCATCGGCTCCGGTGGCGTCACGCCCGAACGGGCCATCGACGCGATCCTGGAGGGGCGCGCGCTCACCGCGTTGTTGCTGCGCGACGAGGTGGTGGCCCGGTTGCGGGAAGTCGGTGCGTACTCGCAGGCCGCCGACATGCTCGCCGCCTGGGACGGAACCGTCGCCGTGGCGTCGCAGGGAGGGGTGTTGTGGCGTGAGTTCCTGGCCTCTTTCACCCCGGCGCAGCTCACCGACGCGGGCCCGCTGTTCGCCGAACCGTTCGATCCGGACAACCCGGTCGTGACGCCGCACGGGCTCGCCCCGGCGCCCGACGGCGACGACCCCGTCGTCGCCGCGATGGGCGCCGCCCTTGCGGCGCTCGAAGCCGCGGGCATCGCACCCGATGCTGCGTTGGGGTCGGTGCAGTGGGCCGTCGCCGGCGGTCGGCACATCGGCGTTCCCGGCGGTTCCGAGGTCGAAGGCGCCGCGAACGTCCTCACCCCGTCGGGCGCGTTGCCGTCCCAGTCGCTCGCGCCGGTGCCCGAGTCCGCGACGCCGTACGCGGTTCGGGGGACGCGCACGGGGCTTGCCCCGGGGGGTTACCAGGTGGCCTACGGCACCGGTTTCCTCATGGCCGTGGAGATCACCGCGGACGGCCCCAGGGGCATCGGCCTGCTGGCGTACGGCCAGTCCGAGGATTTCACCTCACCCGATGCCGCGGCCCAGGTCCGGAACCTGGCCGAATCGAGATTGCGGCCGCTGTGCTTCACCGACGCCGAGATCTCCTCCGACCCGAATCTGAGCCGTTCGGTGGTGGGCACGAATTGAGCGGGTGGGGCCGTCCACGGTACGGTTCCTAGGCCCCCGATCCGGATCCGAGCAGGTTCATCTCCCATGGCCGTCCCCAAGAAGAAGACCTCCAAGTCGAAGACCCGGAGCCGTCGGGCGTCTGCGTGGCGACTCGACGCCCCGGCCCGAAGCGTGTGCCCGCGCTGT
>CAZEAV010000488.1:0-2536 GCA_964510215.1 uncultured Iamiaceae bacterium | reverse complement strand
CCGGCGTCTCTTCGGCGAGGGTCACCAGCATGACCTGGCACCGGCTCGGGTCGGTCAACAACTCCAGGACCTCGCGGGCCTGGGAATTGATCGGCCCGACCCGCACCGCGTCCAACAGGCCGCTCGCGGACTGCAGGAACGTGACCGCGTGCCCGGCGGCCGGCGCATCGAGCACGATCAGGTCCGCGGCACGATTGCGTTCGAGCTGTTTGACCTTGCCCAGCACGAGAATGTCCTTGATGCCCGGCGCCGCGGTCGCCACGACATCCAGCGCGCCGGTCGCCGCGAGGCGTTTGGAGATCCGCTTGAGCCCGTGCTCGTCCAGGTACTCCACGAGCGCGTCGTCGGGTGTGAGGGTCCGGGCCCGGATCTCGCCCCGGTTGGTCGCCGGATCGGCGGGGCGCAGGGTGCCTTCGGCATAGGCGAGGGCGTCCCGTCCGAACATCGTGGGAAGCCCCGAAGAGCCTTCGAGATCGATCACGAGCGTGTCGAGGCCGCTGCGTGCCGCAGCGTTGGCGAGCGTCGCCGAAACGGTGGTTTTGCCAACCCCGCCCTTACCGGCCACGATGACCAGCCGGGCGGTGCTGAAATACTGGACTGGGTCCACGCTCGCCCTTCTTGTTCCGGTGTCGTCGAAAGGTTCCTCGGTGCGCAGACTATCGACCGCCATCGGTGCGGCTGTGGTGGTGGCGCTGGGTGTCTGTGCGCACTTCGGGGGTACCGCGGGCGCGGCCGGGCCCAAGCCGACGAAGGACACACCGTCGGTCGAGGTCGTCAAGATCAGCGGCCTGCTCGACCCGATCGTCGCCGATTTCCTGGACCGGACGGTCACCGAGGCCGAATCCGATCACGCCGTCGCACTCGTGCTGCTCGTGAACAGCACCGGATCGGTCGTCTCCGATGATCGCCTGGTGCGCCTGGCCGACACGTTGCACTCGGCGAGCGTGCCGGTGGTCGCCTGGGTGGGGCCGTCGGGTGCGCGTGCCGAGGGCGGCATGGCGCAACTGCTCGTCACCGCCGACCGGGTCGGTATCGCCCCGGGTGGCGCCATCGGTCGGATGGGCGACGAGGTGCTGCCGCGGCGCCTGTGGTCGGACGCGTTCTGGCAGCACCGGCACCCTTTGCGTGCCGGCACGATGAACGCGGACGCCGCGGCCGACGCCGGGTTGACCGTGCCGACCAAGGATGCGTTGGTGCTGCGTCGGATGCTCCTGGAAGTCCCCGGATTCCGTTCGCAGGCCTCGGAAAGCCAACCGGCGACGCCGGTGCAGTTCGCGCAGCTCTCCACCGGCAAGAACCTGATGCACACCTTTGCCAGTCCGGCCGTGGCCGAACTGCTGGTGCTGATCGGTCTGGCATTGCTGCTGTTCGAGTTCTTCACCGCCGGCATCGGCGTGGCGGGGGTCGTCGGAGCGCTGACACTCGTCTACGGTCTGTACGGCCTGGCGGTCCTGGGGGCGCGCCCCATCGCCGTGGTGGCACTGGTGGTGGCGATGGTCGCGTTCGCCGTCGACGTGCAGATCGGCGTGCCCCGGGCGTGGACCGCCATCGGAACCGTCGTGTTCGCCGCGGGCTATCTCACGCTGTATCCGTCCGTGCCCACGCCCTGGCCGGCCACGATCGGAGGCATCATCGGGGTGGTCGTGTTCATGGTCTTCGGTATGCCGGCGATGACGCGGTCCAGATTCTCGTCCCCGGCCATCGGCCGGGGCTGGCTGGTCGGCCACTCGGGAACGGTGGTGGAAGCCTCCGGAGGAGACGGGGTGGTCCGGGTCGCGGGCGGCGAATGGGCGGCACGTTCCGCCGACGGGCTCGAAGTGGGTACCGCGGTCGAGGTGACCGGTGTCGACGGTGTCGTCTGCCAGGTCGCGCCGACCAGCGGACCCGGCTCGACGGCCGGGGATTCGGGGTCCTGAGTTGCCGGAAGCGTCCCGGAGGGACGGTGAAATTGCCCCTTGTGGCGAGAGTCACCCCTGGGTAGGGTCGTCGCGACGAAAGGGGGTCACCGATGAGCGCTCAACGCATTGCCGGAGCATGGCAGACGAGGGCCTCGTGTCGTGGTCCACATGCCGAGGTCTTCTATCCGCCCACCACGTTCGAGCGGAAAGACGATCGACGTCGCCGCGAGGCCCGTGCCAAGGAGATCTGTTCCACGTGCCCGGTCAGCCGGGAATGCCTGGACTATGCCCTGTCGATCCGCGAGCCGCACGGCATCTGGGGCGGCCTGAACGAGCTGGAGCGCCGTCAACTGCTCGAGAAGGTCTGAAGCAGCGCAACGCCGAGCGAGCCGTCTCCAGCCGGGCCCCGGCACCGATCGGTGGCCCCGGTGCCTTCGGCGACTCCGGCGGATTCAGGGCGGCCGATCGGTACGCTGGTTGCCATGTTCCTCGCGCTGCTGGTGCTGGTTCCGGTCGTCGAGATCGTCGCCGCGGTCGCGGTCGCGCACGTCATCGGCCTGGGCTGGACGCTCGTGTTGCTGGTGGTGCTGTCGCTCATCGGCGTCCGCCAGGTGACCGTGCAGGGCCTCGGTGCGTGG
>CAZEAV010000487.1:0-2540 GCA_964510215.1 uncultured Iamiaceae bacterium | reverse complement strand
GGGCGCGTCGGCCGACGTCGACCAGGCTGTGATTCCCGCGGGAGCCGATCGGGCACAGTCAGGCCAGATCGGGCGTGCACCTGATCCCATCGGCGCCGTCGTGACGAAAATCTAGGGGCACGACCGGGCACGCCAGACTACGTTGACTGGACACACTGCGGGGCGTACGGACCCGATCTTCCAGAAGGCGACCCTCGGGTCGCCTTCTGCGCGTCTCGACGAGACCTCAGAGAACAGACAGGCGCGTCCGGCGCCCAGCTTGCAGCCAGGAGCTTCTTGACCTGGAACGTGGCCTCGTATCTGAAGCGCCAGGCGTCCGTGTCAACCAGCAGCTTGGTCCCCTGCGCTCGGAGCGTCTCGAGAAGGTCGGGCCTTTTCGCGGCCCACGCACCGTCGATGATTGCCCAGGGGAGGTCGAGCGCGGCCGAGAAGAGGTCAGTTTGGCCAGCGCACCGATCGACTGCCTTTTAGTTCTCTTGCCCGACGCGAGGGGCGAAGCCGTGTCCACGCTTCAAATCCACTTGTGTACCTAAGAGACACTTGGATGTCGTATAGCATGACATTCGCGCGACGTTTACCGACACGTTACTGCGACGAGGAGACCATGTCGACAATTACCAGCCTGCTCGATGACCTCACCAAGGGCGATGTGGTCGACACCGCGGATGTTGCCCGAGTGAGCGACACCAGTCCGCGCAGTGTGGCGCGGTGGAAGAGCGACAGTGCAATGCCTCGCCGTGACGCGGAGGAGCGACTACTCGAGCTGCGAGCCGTGGTCGATCTCGCTCGCCGCGTCATGCGCGACGGAGCGGCACGATTTTGGCTGCGTTCGCCAAACCCAGACTTGGGTTACGAGAAGCCTCTCGACCTGATCGCTGCCGGGCAGTATCAGCGAGTGGTCGATTTGCTGCTCGCTCTGGCGGAAGGTGTCACCGCCTGACGTGCCGATCCTCGACCCGCGGTCGGTTGCTACCGCACCTTCGAGCTCGATAGACGCGGTCGGGTATCGCGATCAGGCGCCGGGCTTCGACCCGCTCACGGGCGACGGAGCCCGTCGGGGAGGGGGCCGATTCAATCCGCCGAATAGCTTTCCGGTTCTCTACCTCTGTTCGACACGACCCTGCGTGGTGGCCGAGCTGACCCGACAAGCTGAACGGCAGGGGTTGCGCGTCGACGACTTCCTGCCGAGGGAGGTCTTCGAGGTCGCCGGCACGCTCGGCAAGGTGCTCGACCATCGATCTGGCCACGCTGGACGCGCTCGGCGTTGCCTCGGAGGATCTGGTGCGACGCGACCGCGGGCTCCCTCGTGAGATTGGGAAGGCTGCCCACGAGCACGGATTCCAAGCGATCCGATCGCCCTCAGCCACAGGTGTCGATCACGTCCTGGCGATATTTCCAGAGAACCTCGCCGGTGTTGTACTCACTGCGGACCTCATCGATGTGTGGACGGCAGACGGCAGGACGCCCACGTCCGAAAGCTGACCCGCGATGGTGGCCAGCAGGACGGGACATCCCGCCGGCGTTGAACGCTCTCTACGCGGTGCCTATCCCCTCGTCAACTTGGTGGTGGCCGTTGGGGGAGGTGGTTTGGAGGAGGTTCGTTGCCGCGGCGGTCGCAATGGCGCGCCAAACTCCACTCCGTCGGCCCGCTGCCACACCGGGCCGTCCAGTGTGGTGATCCGGTAGTTGCCGTCGGTGACCCACGCATCGCCGACGGTTGCGGCATCGACCCGCGAGATGAACTCGTCCTGGGGCAGTGGCGTCCAGTCGGGCTGGTGGAAGATGGCGTCGAGCTCGATGTGGGGGATGGCCAGTCGTCCCGCCAGGGCGCGAGCGAACGTCGACTTCCCGGCCCCCGAGGTTCCCACGACCGAGATCCGCCGCACTCGCGCCACGCTACCGAGCGATCTCGCCGCCCGCGGGACGATTTCGCTCGACTGGAGAACTGGAGCGCTTCAAAGACGCCGCGCGCCTGCTGGGAACCGACGTCTGACGCGCCCGGGTCCGGCGATCCCAGCGCGCCGGGCGGGCCGAGCCGGTCGAGCCGGCCGTCCGCCGATGCCGGCGCGTCGGTCCAGCGACGCCGGCCGGTCGATCAGCGGGGCGCGCCGTCCGGCCCACCCGTTTCGTCCGACTCGGACGCCTTGCGGATGCTGCGCTCGGGGGCCTCGGTCGCCGGCCGATTCGTTCCTGCTGACTCCAGGTACACGACGGCCTGGCCACCGGTGAGGTGGACCTCCACGTTGGTGGAGGTGTGCCGGTGTGCGGTGTCGATGACGAGCTCGTGCTCGGGGGGCACGCTCGTCGACGGCGGCTGCACCGGATGTGGCGGCGGTGGTGGGATGTGACCACTCATGGCCCCAATGCTAGTGCGTCGTGAGTCGATGGAGACGTCCGACGGCTCAGACGTCCGGTGTCCGGTCGTCGCAGCGCACCATCCGGGCCTCGAACAAGCCCGCGTAGGAGAACACGAGCGCGTCGCCGTCGCGTCGGCGGCGAACCACCACATCCGGCATGTCCTGGGGTCGCAGCACCAGTAC
>CAZEAV010000486.1:0-2552 GCA_964510215.1 uncultured Iamiaceae bacterium | reverse complement strand
GTTGGACGGCGCCCAGGTCGCCCCGTTGGAGATGACCAAGTGGTTCGACACGAACTACCACCAGCTCGTGCCCGAGTTCACGCCGGGTCAGACCTTCGAGGCCAGGCCGAAGCTGTATGCCGACCAACTCGCCGAAGCGCTTGCTCACCGCGTGCCCGCCCGCAGCGCACTGGTGGGACCGGTGACCTTTCTGGCGCGGTCCAAGCGGAGCGACGGTGGCGATCCGCTGGAGTTCGCAGGCGCGCTCGCGCCCGCATATGCCGGCCTGGTGTCGGCGCTGCGCGCGGCGGGAGCCGAGGCGTTCCAATTCGACGAGTCGGTGCTGGTGACCGATCTGTCGGCCGGGGCGCGTCAGGCGTTCGATGCGCTGTACACGGCGATTCGCGAGGCGGCCGGCGACGCCGAGGTCACCGTCACCGCGCCGTTCGGTGCACTCGGTGCCAACACCGGACTCGCACTGGGACTGCCTGTGGATTTCGTCCACGTCGACCTGGTGCGCGGCGCCGGGCAGCTTGCCGAAGTGCTCGACGCACGTCCCGAAACGGTGGGGTTGTCCCTCGGCGTGGTGGACGGGCGCAACATCTGGCGCAGCGACCTCGACCCGGTCATCGAGACCGTGGCCGACGTGGTGAACCGGATCGGCGCGGACAACGTCCACCTCGCCCCGTCGTGTTCGCTGTTGCACCTTCCGGTGGACCTTTCCGCCGAGACGGCGATGGACCCCGAGCTGCGGTCGTGGCTGGCGTTCGCGACCGAGCGGCTCGAAGAGCTGCGCATCGTGCAGGCCGTGGTGAGTGGCAACGAAGCCGCCGTTCGGGGACTCCTGGCCGAGAACCGCGCCGCCGCGGCATCACGACGCGCCTCGGAGCGGGTGCACAACCCGTCGGTGGCCGAACGGCTCGCGCACATCACGCCCGCGATGGCCCAGCGCACCTCGCCGTATCCCGAACGCGCCGAGCGTCAGCACGACGAGCTGGGCCTGCCTCGCCTGCCCACCACGACCATCGGATCGTTTCCCCAGACCACCGAGATCCGCGCGCTACGCAAGGCTTTCCGTTCCGGTGAGATCGACCGGGCCACCTATGACGCGCGCCTACGTGACGCCATCGCCGAAACGGTGAGGATCCAGGAGGAGCTGGACCTCGACGTCCTGGTGCACGGCGAATTCGAGCGCACCGACATGGTCGAGTACTTCGGCGCGCAACTGGAGGGCTTCGCGACCACGGCGAACGGCTGGGTGCAGTCCTATGGGTCACGTGGGGTGAAACCGCCGATCATCTTCGGCGACGTGGTGCGACCCCACGCCATGACGGTGGACTGGATCGCGTACGCCGCCGGTCTCACCGACCGGCCCATGAAGGCGATGTTGACCGGACCGGTGACGATCCTGGCGTGGTCGTTCGTGCGCGACGATCAGCCCGAGGCCGTCACCGCGCGCCAGGTCGCACTGGCGCTGCGCGACGAAGTCGACGACCTCATCGACGCCGGCATCCGCATCATCCAGATCGACGAGCCGGCACTGCGAGAAGGTCTGCCGTTGCGCGATGGCGACCGTGAAGCGTATCTGTCGTGGGCGACCGAGGCGTTCCGCCTCGCCGCGGGATCGGCACCCGACGAGGTCCAGATCCACACCCACATGTGTTACGGGGACTTCGGTGACATCATCGACGCGATCGTCGACCTGGACGCGGACGTGATCTCGATGGAGGCATCACGCTCCGCGATGGAACTGCTGGACGATTTCGTCACCCGCGAGTACCCGAACGAGATCGGACCCGGCATCTGGGACATCCACTCCCCACGGGTCCCCGGGGTCGATGAGCTCGACGAACTGTTGGACCGTGCGGTGATGCGGTTCGGCACGGACCGGCTGTGGGTCAATCCGGATTGTGGGCTCAAGACCCGCGGTTGGCCCGAGACGAGAGCCTCGCTCGAGCACCTGGTCGATGCCGCACACCGCGTCCGCGAACGGGTCTCCTGAACGTAGTAGATCCCGCCGGCCCCTCCGTCCCCGTACCAGATGTCACCGGTGGGTGGCAGGATGAGTCATCACCACCGGTGTGTGTCCCGCGGGACCGACCGGCTCGAGGTTCACGCCTCCCGTACCTCACGATGACGATCTACACTGACGGGAGCCACCCCATGACCTTGAGCGAACGTTCACGGAGCAAGCTATTCCAGTATTTTTCGGCCACGGAAGTCGGTGAGGAGGCCATCAGCGACATGCTTTCCCAGTTTCCGGTCAATGAGGTCGATGAGCCGGTGACCAAGGCGTTCCTCCGGAGCGAGTTCGCGCTGTTGCGACTCGAGCTCCGCAACGAGATGATCGATCTGCGCGATGACCTGCGTACCGAGTTCCAGAGCGAGATCGGTGGGTTGCGGGGCGAGTTCGGTGATCGGTTGTCGGCTGAGATCGGTGGGTTGCGGGGCGAGTTCGGTGATCGGTTGTCGGCTGAGGTTGGTGGGTTGCGGGGCGAGTTCGGTGATCGGTTGTCGGCTGAGGTTGGTGGGTTGCGGGGCGAGTTCGGTGATCGGTTGTCGGCTGAGATCGG
>CAZEAV010000485.1:0-2554 GCA_964510215.1 uncultured Iamiaceae bacterium | reverse complement strand
CGGGGGCCACGTTCGCCCAGGCGCTGGGTTGGACCGGCTGTCGCGTCGCGTCGTCCTACGCCGCGTGCGCTTCGGGCGCGACCGCGTTGGAAGCGGCCCGCATGAGGATCCTCGCCGGTCGCTCGGACGTGGCGCTCGTGGTCGGTGCGGACACGACGCCGAAAGGGTTCCTGGCCCCGAATGCCGGCGACCGACCCGAGGATCCCGATTGGCTCCGGTTCCGTCTCGGCGGCATCACCAATCCGACCTATTTCGCCCTGTACGCCCGACGGCGCATGGACCTCTACGGCGACACCGATTTCGATTTCGCCCAGGTGAAGGTGAAGAACGCGCAGCACGGGCTCGCCAACCCCAACGCCCGTTACCGCAAGGCCACCACCGTGGACGAGGTGCTCGCCTCCCCGATGGTCGCCAATCCGCTGCACCTGTTGGAGATCTGTGCGACCTCCGACGGCGGCGCGGCCGTGGTGCTGTGCTCGGCCGAGTACGCGCGCCGTCATGGTTCGGGCGCGCCCGTGCGGGTGGCCGCGGTGTCCACGGTGACCCCCACCTACCCGAATGCGATCATCGAGATGCCGAACCTGGCCACCGACTCGGCTGCGGTCGCCGCTCCCCCGGTCCGCCCGTTCAAGGCCTCCATCGCCGACGCCGCGTACGCCGAGGCCGGGCTGGGACCCGACGACCTCGACGTCGCGGAGGTGTACGACCTGTCATGCGCGCTGGAACTGGACTGGTACGAGGACATCGGTCTGTGCGCGCCGGGTGAAGCCGCCAAGTTGCTCCGCAACGGCGACACCGCCATCGGCGGGCGCATTCCGGTCAACCCGTCGGGAGGACTGGGAAGTTTCGGCGAAGCGGTGCCGGCACAGGCCATCGCACAGGTGTGCGAGATCACCTGGCAGCTCCGCGGCCAGGCCGAGGGTCGTCAGGTCGCAGACGCCAAGGTCGGCCTCACCGTGAACCAGGGCCTGTTCGGCCACGGCTCGTCGGTGCTGCTGGTTCGCTGAGGACGCTCCGTCAGGCGAAGTAGCGGCTGAGCGCGTCGATCACGCAGGCGGGTTTGTCGGATCCATCGACTTCGATCGTGATCCGCATGGTGGTCTGGATGCCACCGGTCACCTCGGCCGCGGCAATGAGTTCCGCCCCGGCCCGTACCCGTGACCCCACCGGAACGGGAGCGGGAAACCGCACCCGGTCCACGCCGTAGTTGACCCCCATCGACACGCCGCGCACCTCCACGATGTGGGGCAGCAACTCGTTCGACATGGCCAGCGTGAGGTAACCGTGCGCGATCGGTCCGCCGAAGGGCGAGGATGTCCGGGCACGCTCGACGTCGGTGTGGATCCACTGGTGATCGCCCGTGGCCTGCGCGAACAGGTTCACCCGCTCCTGGGTGACGGGGGTCCACTCGCCATATCCCAGATGGGTGCCGACCGCGGCCCGGACCGCGTCGAGCCCGTCCAGGATGGTGATCGCCATGGTTCCCAAGCTATCCGTGACGATCCGGCCGACCCGGGGTCACGGGTGCTGGGAGGACACCGACACGACCTCCCCGGTCAGATAGCTGGAGTAGTCGCTGGCCAGGAACACCATCGTGTTTGCCACCTCCCAAGGTTCCGCGGCCCGCCCGAATGCCTCTTTGGCCTCCAGCTCGGCAAGCAGCTCCTCGCTGGTGACCTTCGCCAGGAACGGGTGCATCGCGATGCTCGGCGCCACCGCGTTGACGCGCACGCCATAGGGCGCGGCTTCGATCGCGGCACACCGGGTGAGGGCCATCACCCCGGCTTTCGCGGCAGCGTAGTGCGCCTGACCGGCTTGGGCGCGCCATCCCAGCACCGACGCGTTGTTGACGATCACGCCGGAGCCTCGTGGCTGCATCAGCGCCAGCGCGGCCCGCGTGGCACGGAATGTGCCGTTCAGGGTCACATCCAGCACCCCCAGCCACTGCTCGTCGGCCATGTCCACCAGGTTCGCGGTGCCGCCCAACCCGGCGTTGTTGACGAGGACGTCGACGTGGTCGAACGCGTCCAGCGCGGCGGCGAAGAGCGCGTCGACGTCGGCCTGATCGGTGACGTCGCACACCGCGGCCGTCGGACGCTGCCCGGTGTCCTCCGCGAGGCGGTCGGCGGCCTCGCCAAGGCGGCGTTCGTGGATGTCGCTGATCAGCACCTCGGCCCCTTCCTCGATGCAGCGCTTGGCCGCGGCGAAGCCGATACCGGTGCCCGCGGCGGCGGTGACCACGACGGTGCGACCGGTGAGCAGCCCGTGACCGGGAACGTAGTCAGGGGTGGGATTCGCCATGGACTTCTCCGTTCGACTCAGTCAGTTTCCAACTTCGGGAGAAAATGTGCGCTCTGCGCACAAAACCTCCCGAAGTTGGGATGAGGGTTCGGTCGTTGGGCGATGGACAACGGACCCGAATTCGAACTTCGGGAGGTTTTGTGCGCTATGCGCACAAAACCTCCCGAAGTTTCGATCATTTGACGACCTCCGGACGGGTTTCACGGGGAAGTCCGAGGCCACGTTCGGCGATGATGTTGCGCTGGATCTCGTT
>CAZEAV010000484.1:0-2558 GCA_964510215.1 uncultured Iamiaceae bacterium | reverse complement strand
GGAGACCTTCCTCCACACAGGGGTGGGGAGGTGGCGCATGGCGACGAACAACCACCGCAGTGCCCCCGGTACCCAGACGATCCGCTTGCGCTTGGTCAGTCCGTCGATGATCGCGTCGGCGACCGCACCCGGAGTGGTCGACAACGGTGCGGGGGTCATGCCGGTCGTCATCTTGGTGTGGACGAAACCGGGTCGGACGATGAGGACGTCGACCCCACTGTCCACCAGGGTGTCACTCAAGCCTTGGGCGAATGCGTCCAGTCCTGCTTTGGAGGACCCGTAGACGAAATTGGACTTGCGGGCCCGCTCACCGGCTACCGAGGACAGGATGACGATCGTCCCATGTCCCTGGTTGCGCAGTCCCCGCGCGGCGGCCAGCGACGCGGAGACCGCGCCGGTGTAGTTCGTGGCCACGGCGGTCGCTGCCGCCACCGGGTCCTGCTCATAGGCGTCCTGGTCGCCGAGCACCCCGAACGCCACGAGCACCAGGTCGATGTCGGTGTCGCCGGCGAACACGTCGTCGATGGTCGCCACGTGGCCGGCGGGATCCAGCGCGTCGAATGCCACGGTGCGCACCTCGGTGGCCCCGGCGCGTTCGAGGGTGTCGACCGCAGTGGCGGCGTCGGCCGGATCGCGTACGGCGAGGACGACCCGGCGGGTGTGACCCTCGCGGACCATCCGTTCCACCGTGACGCGTGCGATCTCCGAGTTGCCGCCGAGGACGAGCACGGATTGCACCGCGCCGAATGCATCGCGCATGAAAGAGACTCCGAATGGGTCGGTGAAGGGCCTGGATTTCACAGTCTCGCACGCGGTGTACCTCGGACTCGGACCGGCGGGTCGCGACTCGGGGACGGTGAGGACCTGCTGGGTAGGCTGGGCGGTCGTGAGCACCCGACGCCTCATCATCGCGGCGATCTGCTGCGGGGTGGTGATACTGGGGGCTTCGGCGTTGCAGTTGCTCCTGGTGGCCAGGTGAGCCGGGCACGAGGCGCGGCGCGTCGGCCTCACCCGGGGATTCGCCCTCTATGGTGGATCGCGGAACTTGGAGGTGGTCGAACTGGCTGAGACATTCGACGTGGTCGTCATCGGAGCCGGCCCCGGTGGCTACGCGGCGGCGCTCTATGGCGCGGCTGCGGGGCTGCAGATTGCGGTGGTCGAAAAGGACAAGGTGGGCGGGACGTGCCTCAACCGTGGGTGCATTCCGGCCAAGGAACTGCTCGAGGCCGCCGCGGTGCATCGCACGGTTGGGAGTGCCGCGGAATTCGGTGTCGTGTCCGAGGGGCTCCGGGTGGACGCCGAAGCGCTGTTCGACCGCAAGACCCGGGTTGTGGACAAGCTGGTGGGTGGGGTGTCCGGCCTGTTGAAGAACCGCAAGGTGACCGTATACCCCGGTGTGGGACGTCTGGGAGGCGACCACCGGGTGACGGTCACCGGCTCCGACGGCGCGACGACCGAGTTGATCGGGAACCACGTCGTGCTCGCCGCGGGATCGGTGCCACGAACCATCCCGGGCTTCGACGTCGACGGCTCGGTCGTGCTCACCTCCGACGAGGTCTTCGAGCTCACCGAGCTCCCCGACCGTGCGGTGATCATCGGTGGCGGGGTCGTGGGTTGCGAATTCGCGTCGATGTTGCGCGACCTGGGGGCGGAGGTCACGCTGTTGGAGGCGTTGCCGGCGATCCTGCCGGGTGCGGACGTCGACGTGGTGCGCCCGGTGCAGCGATCGCTTGCCAAGCGGGGAGTCGACATCCACACCGGCGTGAAGGTGTCTGGCCATACCCCACGCGACGCCGGGACCACCCTGCAGGTCGAAGGGATGGACGACATCGACACCGACGTGGTCATCGTGGCCACGGGACGTCGGCCACTGACCGACGATCTGGTCACGCAGGATTCCGGGGTCGGCGTCGACGACCATGGATTCGTCGAGGTGGACGCCTACTGCCGGACCGCAGCGGACGGGGTGTTCTCGGTGGGCGACGTGATCGCCACCCCGGGGCTGGCTCACGTCGGGTTCGCCGAGGCGATCCTGGTCGTCAAACAGATCCTGGGTGAGTCCGCGGTCCCGATCGACTACTCGGGTGTGCCCTGGTGCGTCTACACCCACCCGGAGATCGCGTGGGCCGGGTTGACCGAAGCGGCGGCCAGGGACGCCGGCTACGACGTGGTCACCGCAAAGCACCCCTGGGGTGGGACGAGTCGTGCCCTGATCGTCGGGGAAACCGAGGGGACGGTGAAGGTCGTTGCCGAGAAGACCCCCGACGGGAAAGCCGGGCGGATCCTGGGAGTGCACTTGTCGGGTCCCTGGGTGACCGAGCAGCTCGGTGCGGGCTATTTCTCGGTCAACTGGGAGGCCACCGTGGACGACGTGGCGCACCTGATCCAGCCCCATCCGACCTTGTCGGAGAACTTCGGCGAAACCGTGCTGTCACTGACCGGTCGTGGCCTGCACACCTGAACACCTTCTCTCGCAAAGGAGCGAGCCCACATGGCAGACGTGACCCTTCCCCAGCTCGGTGAGACCGTCACCGAGGGCACGATCACGCAGTGGTTCA
>CAZEAV010000483.1:0-2565 GCA_964510215.1 uncultured Iamiaceae bacterium | reverse complement strand
CGGGACCGTTTGCGCCCCGCGGTGACGATTGCTACCGTGACTCCGACATTCGAACATCGCGTGACGACGTCACGGGAAGCAAGAGGGAGGGAACAAATGGGCAGATTGAGTTCGCATCGCTCGACCCCACGGCGGGGTCGGAGCGCTCGACGGTGGCTGGTCGCACCGGTGTTTGTACTGTTGGCCGCCATCGCGGTGTTCGTCGGAAATCCGCTCGACGCGGGTGCTGCTGATATCACGAGCGCAGGCCCGCTCGATGCCCTCACGACGACCGCAGATCTCAACTGCGCGGTGCACCATAGCGGGGACAGTCACGGCGAGTTCTTCGGTGACACGGCCTGTGGCACATTCGTGACCGACGGCCACCACCTTTTTGGCCCGGCCGACGTGCCCGCGGCCGACTTCACCTCGGGTGCGGGTGTTTACGAAGCGTGGACACCGGTCTCCCAGACGGGGCCCACCGGTTCGGGCACTGCCTCGGACCCCTTCACTCTGGTCACGACCGTGAAAGGCGGACCATTCACGGTCGTGCAGACCGACACATATGTCACCGAACAGGAATACGTTTCCACCGACGTGAAGGTGACCTCGTCGGCTCGGGTGAGTGCCACGGTTTACCGTGCCGGCGACTGTTACCTTCAGGACAGCGATGTCGGTCTCGGACGCCTCGATGCGGGCGTCGCGCCGACCTGCGTCGCCGACCCGAACTCCACGAACCCGAACCGGATCGAACAGCTCTATCCGACCACGCCCGGCAGCCGCTACATGGTCGGGTGGTTCAGTGATCTGTGGGATGCGGTGGCCTCCATGCAGCCACTCCCGAACACCATCGTCGGGGACATCGGTGACCTGCCGACAAGCTACATCGGCCTGCGCGATGGCAATGCATATGACAACGCCGCCGGACTGAGTTGGACCCGGACGATTGCGGCAGGCAGTTCCGCGACATTCTCCAGCTTCATGACGTTCTCTCCCGTGGGAGCGACGCCGCTGACGGTGACCAAGACGGTCACGCCCGGCACCGTCGCACCCGGTGGACAGGTGACCTACACGATCACCATCACCAACCCCGGCGTGTTGCCCGAGACGCTGACACAGATCACCGACATGCTGCCGGCCGGGTTCGGCTACGTCCGTGGCAGCACGACTGGGGCGACGCATGAGGATCCGTCGTTGGACTGTCTCCCGCTGACCTGGAACGGCCACTTCACCGTGCCTGCAGGACACGACGGGACTCCGGGAAGGTCGACGTTGACCTTCACCGCGCAAGTTCCGATGACTCCCGGGACCTACACCAACTCTGCCGACGCATCGGGACCGGGCCTCCACGTCATCGGCGCGATTCACACCGCGCCGGTTCGGGTCGAAGGACCCGCGCCGACGACCACGACGGCAACCAGTACGTCGACGTCGACCACCAGCTCGACGTCGACCACCACGACGACAAGCCCGCCGAGCATTTCGTCGACATCGATGGCTGCCGCACCGCGCTCGTCGGATTCCTCGACGGCGCCGACCACGGTCGGTCCAGGCGAGACCACCACGACGACGGTCCCGGCGCCGACTACGACGGTGTCCGGTGCGGTGGTGGTCCCGCCGGCCCAATGTCCGTCGGCACCGACGCCGGGACGGACGCCGGCGGGCGGTGCCCGTCCGGCAACGCCGGTGAGCGCGTCTCCCAACTTCACGGGTTGACCACTCGTCCACCCCTGGTCCTAATCCGAATTGCGATCGCACCAGTAGACCCCCGGCCCCCGTTTCCGAAACGGGGGCCGGCGTCGTTGGAGAAGTCGGCGGCATGGCGGACTACGCTTGCTGAAGGCGATTACAAGTGGTCGGCGGTCGCGGCAAGGTCCGTTGTCGTTACGTCGCGCCAGCACCAGAGGACTGGTCGGTGGGAACGCGCTATGCGTGGATCCGCCGATCGCGAAATCGACGCCGAGTCGCTGCGGCGGGACCGCCGGTCGGATCGCCAGGCCGTCGGCAATGTGCGGCGCACGTGACGCCAGCATCATGGCGTACGCGGGGACGGAATCGCCGCGCTGGGGCCTTGATTCCCCAGGGAAACTCCATCCGCCGCCGTCACATCTGTGGGGGAGGCGCGCCGTAGGTCTGCAGTGATTCACGGCTCAGGAAGAAACCCTGGTCGTCGCCGTTCAGACACGTCACACCGACTGTCTGCATCACACAGGCGATCTCGCCGACCCGAAGCGTCGAGCCATAGGTCAGGGTCGCCGCCGAGGAATCGCCGCCGAGGTTTCCGCACCCGCCGCGCTCGGCCCCGAAGATCGTGAGGATCGCCTGTCCCGGGTCCCAATCGGCAACGCAATCCGGGTCGACCGGAGCCGGCGGGAACGAATAGTCGTCCACGTCGCAGAACACCGACGTGATCGGCGACCGGTACTGGTGCGGATGCGCGACGCAGTGGATGTTGCCCGACGGCGATTGGAACGCCGCGGTGTCGCCGGCGTCGGTCGTGGTCACGAAGGGCCCGGCGTCCACGTCGGAGCCGGAGTCGATCCGCTGCCGGGGAGACAGCGGCAATGGCGACACGGTGGTGGGCGG
>CAZEAV010000482.1:0-2572 GCA_964510215.1 uncultured Iamiaceae bacterium | reverse complement strand
GCCAGGTGGCACGGTGGACGTCCTCGGCGGTCATCACCTGTGCCCGCGCAACGAAAACGCCCCCGAAGGGGCGTGCGATGCGACGTTCACGTTCAGCCAATCCGAGCTCCTGTCCGTCCGGGCCTCACGGGACCCACTTCACGGTCAGGACGACAGCCTAGCACGCCGATCGATAGTCCGTCTTCAGCGTGCTGAGCACCCCGTTGACGAACCGCGACGACTTCTCCGTCGAGAACCGCTTGGCGAGCTCCACCGCCTCGTTGATGACCACCGCAGCCGGTACCTCGGGCGTCCAGCGGAGTTCGAAGGTTCCCAGGCGCAGGATCGCGCGGTCCACCACCGGCATCCGCGCGGGAGGCCACCGCTCGGACACCCGGTCGAGATCCGCGTCGATGACATCGGTGTGGTCGACCACGCCGCGGACCAGCGAAACGGTGAACGCGTCCGGCTCGATCGGCAGCGCGTCGAGCACCTCGGATGCAGCCACCCCTTTCAGGTCGGCTTCATAGAGCAACTCCAGCGCCCGTTCGCGCGCGTCGATCCGGCTCGTAGGCCAGTCGGGTGCCTCAGGCACGCGTGAGGTACTCACCCGTCCGGGTGTCGACCTTCAAGGTGTCCCCGGTGTTGACGAACAGGGGCACCTGCACGACCAGCCCGGTGGACAACGTCGCCGGCTTGCGTGCCCCGGAAACCCGGTCACCCTGGATGCCCGGCTCGGTCTCGGCGACCTCGAGCTCCACCGCGGCCGGAAGGTCGACCCCGACGATCTCGTCGCCGAACATCGCCAGCGTCACCGTGGCACCCTCGACGAGGAACCCGCCCGCGTCGCCCAAGGTCTCGTCCGGCACGGCGAGCTGGTCATAGGTGGTCGTGTCCATGAAGACACAACCGGAGACGTCCCGGTACAGGTACTGCATGTCGCGCTTGTCGATCAGCGCCCGGGCGACCTTCTCCCCGGCACGGAACGTCCGGTCCACCACCCCTCCCGAACGCACGTTGCGCAGGGTGGTCCTCACGAACGCTCCTCCTTTGCCGGGCTTGACGTGCTGGAATTCCACGACCTGGTACAACCCGTCGTCCAGGTCGAGGGTCATGCCGTTCTTGAGGTCGTTCGTGGTGATCGCCATCGGGGGATGCGTCCTTGTCGTCGTCGATTGCTGTCTCAGGACACCGTGGTGGTCTTGGGTGCACGGGTGAGGACGCGACAGCCGTCGTCGGTGACCACGACGGTGTCCTCGATACGGACGCCTCCGTGACCAGACAGATACACGCCCGGCTCGACCGTGACCACAGCGCCCGGCGCGAGCGTAGCAGTGCCCTGCGCGGACACCGGAGGCTGCTCGTGGATCTCCAGGCCGACTCCGTGTCCGGTGGAATGGGAGAAGGCGTCGGCCCAACCCGCGGCGGCGATGATGTCCCGGCACGTGGCGTCCACCTCACCGGTGGTCACCCCCGGCCCGACACGATCGACTCCGGCGGCCTGGGACTCCGCCACGACGGCGAGCATGCGCTCCTGCATCTCAGTCGGCTCGCCCACCATGATCGTGCGGGTCATGTCCGAGCAGTAGCCGTCCACGAGCGCACCGAAGTCCAAGACCACGAGGTCCCCTTCTGTGATCCGTCGTTCGTCGGGTTGATGATGGGCCATCGCGCCGTTGGGGCCGGCCGCGACGATCGTGTCGAACGAATTGCCGGCCGCTCCGAGAGACCGCATGGCGAAGTCCAGCTCCAGGCCGAATTCTATTTCGGTGGGCTCCTCGCCCAGGCGGTGTCGGATCGAAGCGAGCGCGGCGTCCGCGATGGCACACGCGGCCTCGATGCGCAGCACCTCCCCCGGCTCTTTGATGATCCGCAGATCGTCCACGAGGCTCTCGGTGGCCACCAGCGTGGCGTCGGCGAACCATTCGTCGGCCCATCGCCGCTGTCGGGACCAGGACACGTCGTCTGCCTCCAGGCCGATACGCCCGACGCCTTCCAACGCGGCGAGAAGGGCGGCCCTCTGGCCGTCACCGCCGGACACCGTGCGCTCTGCGGCCACTCCGGCCGCTTCGAGCTGTCGCTCGGACTGCTCGCCGTAACGGCCGTCGGTGGTGAACACGAGTCGATCCTCGGTGATCGCGACCAACGCGGCCGAGCCGGTGAAGCCCGTCAGCCAACGGATGTTCTCCAACTTGGTGACCACCAGCGCGTCACAGCCGGCCGCCGCGAGTCGGGCCCGGACCTGGTCCACCCGCGTAGCCTGGTGCATCGGCTCCAGCGCCGTGAGCAGCTCGGCGGCACGAGCGGCGGCGTCCTCGGGCGTCGTCGGCATCTGGTCATCGCTCATCGGGACAGCTCCTCGTTCATTCGGGACGCATCGGATCGCCGGCCGGCGGTCCAGGTGCCCCAGTCTGGCGCTCTCACGGTGCCACCGCGAGAAGCGCATCGGCGAGGAGCGCCGCGTCGGAGACGACGACGGGCTCCACGCCTTCGGGGCCGTCCAGCACGAAGGTCAACCCGTCGACCGCCTTTTTGTCCCGGGCGAACAGCGCGATCACTTCATCGGGGTCCACCCCGACCGGCAGGACCGATT
>CAZEAV010000481.1:0-2574 GCA_964510215.1 uncultured Iamiaceae bacterium | reverse complement strand
CGGGTTCTCATGGTGAAGTGAAGGGAAGTGAAGTGAAGGGAAGTGAAGATACGTCCACGCAGAGCGCGGACGACCGCCCCGACGACTTCACCGAGTTCTGGCAGACCTACCCGCGCAAGGACGGCAAGCGCAAAGCCGAGACGAAGTACCGGGCAGCCCTCAAACGCGCCAAACCCGAAGTGATCCTCGCCGGCGCCCGCCGATACCGCGACGACCCCAACCGCAAGCCCCAGTTCACCGCCATGGCGACGACGTGGCTTGAACGCGACGGCTGGGACGACGGACCGATCCCGAGCGACTCCAGGGCGAGCCCCGGCCCCTGGAAACCGCCGCCCGGCTCGAACCTGTCCTACGTGGAGATGTGACCATGGACGACGAAGACCAGCAGCCAGACGACCCGGCCCGCGACTACGCCCGGCAAGTCCTTGGAGCCGCACTCAGCAGCCAGCGCGGACGCGACGCACTCACCCGCCTATCCGCCGCCGACTTCCCGTGGCAACGTGAACTGCTCATCGCCGAAGCCATCCGCGCCATGGACGCCGCCGCCCGCGAAGTGGATCCCGTGACCGTCAGCGCCGAACTGCGCGAGCGTGGCACCCTGGCCCGCTGCGGTGGATCCGCCGGCATCAACGCCCTGTGGTCCGGGCTCATCGTCGCCGAGAACGCCGACTACTACGCGGCCCTGCTGCGGGGCGAGACCCGGCTGCGGCTGGCCCGCGACGAAGCCCAACGCGCCTACAGCGCGCTCGCCGGGCACCTGGACGCCCGCGAGCACTCACCCGAGATGGTCTGGGAGCAGCGCGACGCGGCCGAGTCGAAGATCCCCGCCCCGTTGGACGACGCCGAGGTCGACCGCTCGTTGGCCGCGTTCATGGCATCCGAGGATTCCGCCGAACAATGGATCATGCCCGGTCTGATCGCTCGCGGCGAGCGGGTCGTGATCACCGGCGGCGAGGGGCTCGGCAAAGGGGTGCTGCTGCGGCAACTCGCGGCGTCGGTGGCGTCCGGCTGGCACCCGTTCGGCTTCGGGAAGGCCGAGCCCGCCCGGGTGCTGTACGTCGACCTGGAGAACCCGCGGCCCGCGATCCGGCAGACGTTCTGGCAATGCCACCGGGCGCTTGTCTGGGACTACTCCGGCATCGAGTTGCGCTACGAACCCGATGGTGTGGACCTGCTGGGCGCCGGACTCGGCTGGCTGCACCAGGTCACCGGCGACTACGCGCCGGACCTGTTGGTCATCGGCCCGGCGTACAAGGCCATCGGCGACGGCGACGAGCGGGACGGCGCTGTGGTGTCCCGGCTGCTGCGGCGGCTGGATCAGGTGCGCCGCCGCCATGATGTGGCGGTCGGGGTGGAGCAGCATTCGCCGCACGAGCAGGCCGGCCAGCAGCGCACGGTCCGGCCGGTGGGGTCTTCGATGTGGCGCCGCTGGTGCGACATCGGCATCGGGCTGCGACCGCACGACATGTCGCAGGAGGACAAGGCCGATCAGTTCATCGCGTCGGAGGCCGAGCGCGCCGAGTGGGTCGACGTGGTGCGCTGGAAGCCGCCGCGTGGTCCGCGCGACTGGCCAAAGCAACTCCGCTACGGCCGACCAGACCAACTCCCGTGGATCCCAGAGGGCCACTACCAGCCGAGGCGAATCGAGGTAGCCGCATGATCACCATCCCGCTGGGCTACGACAGTCCGCCGCTGCGATCGAACCAGCGCATGCACTGGGCACCGAAGGCCGAAATGACCCGGCAGATACGCGAGCACGCGGCATGGCAGGCCAGAGATGTCCGGCACCGGAGCGGCCCGATCGACGGCCCGGTGACGGTGACGCTGGTGTGGACGGTGACCGACAACCGACGGCGAGACGTTGGCGCCGGGGGCCCGACGTTAAAAGCGGCAATCGATGGGCTGGTCGACGGTGGGCTGATCCCCGATGACCGGCACGAGATCGTCACGGAGGAGCGGCTGCGGATTGTGCGCGGCGACCATCCCGGCGTGCGGATCGAGATCGAGGGGGCGTCGTGAACACCGACAAGCCATGCCCAAAGTGCCAGCGGGCCACCGTCGACGGGCTGCTGTGCGGGGAGTGCGGGCGGCGGCTGGAGTCGGACCTGCAACTGATCGCGTCCCTGCTGGAAGACCTGGGCGACCCGCTGGCACGACGCGGCGGCGGTGGTGGCAAGCCCCCCGGTCACTCCGAGATCGTGATCTCCGAGGCCGTGACGGATGCGCGGGACATCATCGGCAACGACCTGGTGACGTGGGCACGCGAGTTGGACTGGGACGACCTGGATGTGACCGAGCACGCCGACCTTGCGCTGTGGCTCGCCGACCGGGTGCAGCGAGTTCGGGGTCACGCCGCAGCCGAGGAGATCGCGGACGCCTTCGCTGAGGATGCCCGGCTCATTTCGCGTCTGACGGACCGGATCCCCGAGCGTAGGCCGATGGGCCAATGCGGCTGCGGCACACCGCTCACGGCGACGCTGGACGCCTCTACGGCCCGCTGCAGCGGCTGCGGGACAACTTTCGACGTGGCTCGGTGGCGCGAGACGATGCTCAGCAGGGCCGGCGACTACTGGC
>CAZEAV010000480.1:0-2576 GCA_964510215.1 uncultured Iamiaceae bacterium | reverse complement strand
AGAACACGTCGATCAGCCTGGACGACCACTTCTCCGACTTCCTTGCCAGACAGGTTGCGACCGGGCGGTACCGGTCCGCCAGTGAGGTCGTCCGCGCAAGTCTCCGACTGCTCGAAGACCAGGAATCGCAGATGGCGGCGCTTCGCGCTGCGCTCGTCGAAGGCGAACAGAGCGGTCCCCCGGAACCGTTCGACTTCGATGCGTTGCTCGCGTCGAAGAGATCGTGAGAAGGTACCGCCTCACTCCGGCTGCACGGCGCGACCTGGCGTCGATCTGGGATATCAGCAAGGAACACTGGGGCGAGGATCAAGCCGAGATCCACCTGGCCGACATCAGGGCAGCATTCGAGCGCATCACAGAGGATCCTCGCCGCGGGCGCGAGTGTGAGGAGGTTCGTGTCGGATACCGTCGATACGGCGTCGGCAGTCACATCGTCTTCTTCAACGAGCGCACGGACAGCGTGGATGTCATCCGCATCCTTCACCAACGAATGGACCCGACGCTCCACCTATAGACGAACATTGGCCTCCTGCGCGGGGCGACCGGGTCCGTCTCCATCGCCGTCACGGCGGCCCGTACACCGGGCAGGGCGGGTGTCCGTCCGAGACGCGACGCGGCGGCCCGCCAATCTCGCAATCAGTGCGCAGGGGTGGTGCACCACCCACCGCCGAAGGCGCTCATTGGCTCAACTCATGCGAAGGGGCTCTGTGGTCGTGGTCGGAGCTGGAGTGGTCGAGGGCGACCCGGTCGGCACGGTCGAGGCAGCCGGGACGTCTGCCGGATCGGCCAGGTCGTAAACAGCGTGCGCGGACGCGACCAACAGGTTGCCGTTGTGGGTGACCGCCACGCCCTGCGCCGACAGGTTCAAGGCCAGCGCCCGCCCCTGTTGGCGGCCGGTGCCAGGATCAGGCGACCCGGTTCCGGCAATGACATGGAGCGTGTTGTCCGGGTCGAGCCGGAACACGTGATTGCCGTCGATCCCGTTCGGGCTCTCGAACGTGATCCCATACAGCGCTCCGGACGGAGCGGCAGCGCAAAGAATCAACTCCGGGCTCGACGGTAACGGCGTTTTGGTGACGTGGCCCTGATAGATGTCCACCCGTGTCGCGCCAGAGGAATCGGACCCGAACAGCACGTAGTGATCCGGGCCCACTCGGACGAACCCAGCCGATGCCGAGTCACCGTCAGTTATGGCAACAAGCGTG
This sequence comes from uncultured Iamiaceae bacterium, assembly GCA_964510215.1. Lineage (GTDB taxonomy): Bacteria > Actinomycetota > Acidimicrobiia > Acidimicrobiales > Iamiaceae > JAFDWI01. Next base: position 1,371 of record CAZEAV010000480.1, on the reverse strand, counting down.
TCACCGGTCGACTTGTCGTAGCGGTGGATCTCGTAGCGGCCTTGGCCGCCGTCGTCGGTCTCATAGAACTCATAGACCACCGAACCGTCCGGATCGACGGCCGCTCCCTGCAGCAAGACACCGTCGGGGACTGTGATCGGCAACGTCGTGATCATGCCGGTTGCGGCATCGATCCTGCGGATCGTGATGTCCGGCCCGCTTCCTGAGCCAGTGGTGAAGTAGACATTGCCGGCTACATCGGTTCGCAGACCGGACCCGAACGGCGCGCTGTTGACCTCGATCTCCGCCGCGGTCGCCGGGCCACCGTCGCCGGTGTCCCCGCACGTGCCGGTGCCCAGCACCGGGTTCGTCCATCCCGGATCGCACGCCGCACACAACGCCACCACACCGACCAGCGCCCCGACCAACTTCAACGACGTCCGACCACGCATCTCAATCTCTCCTGCCCGGCCGTGCGGCCTGCCGTCAACAGGACGTGACACACCATATCGCGACCCGAGCCGGGGATCGGCCCGAACCCGGGGAGCGCGCCGGGCCCGGGCGGGGCGACGGGCCGCCGCCCACTAGGTTGTCCGACGATGGCTGAGCAATCTCACACCGGCGATTCGCTTGCCGGATACGACTCGACCCGGCCGTGGAACCCCACCCCGTCGCCCGCACCGGAATGGTTCACCGACGCGCTCTCCGTGCCCGCCGAAACCCACGAGATCACCGTCGAAGGCGCCCGGATCGCATTCCGTACCTGGGGAGCACCGTCCAAGCCCGGTCTGGTGTTCATCCACGGCGGTGGCGCCCACAACTACTGGTGGACCCACATCGCCGCCTTGTTCGCCCACGACCACCGGATCGCCGCGCTGGATCTGACCGGTCACGGCGACTCGGACCATCGCAGCAGCTATTCGGTGGAACAGTGGACCCGCGAGGTCATGGCCGTTGCCGACGCGTCCGACTTCGGTGGTCCGCCGGTGATCATCGGCCACTCCATGGGCGGCATGGTCGCCATCGTCACCGCCGCCGTGGCCGGCGACGGACGCCTCGCCGGAGCCATCGTGGGCGACTCACCGGTGACCGAGCCCGACCCCGAAGTCGCCTCCGCCCGTCTCGGGGTGTTCCGCCAGGCCAAGATCTACCCCACCATCGAGGACGCGCTGCCCCACTTCCGCACCGTCCCCGCCCAGCAGCACTACCTGGACTACGTCGTCGACCACGTCGCCCGGCACTCGCTTCGGGAAACCGAAGGCGGCTGGCGCTGGAAGTTCGACCCGAACCTGTTCTCGGCCTTCGCCGGCGACCCCCGCGGCATCGCCCTGCCCTACCTGGGCGACATCCACTGTCGCCTGGCGCTGCTGCGATTCGAAAAAGGCCTGGTCA
>CAZEAV010000479.1:1190-2586 GCA_964510215.1 uncultured Iamiaceae bacterium | reverse complement strand
GGCGGCCGGTGTAGGGCTCGACCATGCGCCCCGATGCCACGACACACGATCGGGTGCCCGCCCGGTACGTGGTTTCGACGAGGTCGCGGCGGAGAATGTCGTCACGGGTGTCGCAGCCGTTCCCGTCGACATCGGCCCACGCCTGGCCGAAGTCCTGGGTGCGGTCATAGGCCACTTCGGGGGAGGGGTCCACGACCTTCAGCCCCGACAGACGCGTGCGGGCCAGTCCTGGAGAGGTGACCGCAGCCCACCGCGATGCCGCGGACGCCGGGGTCGGTCGGGCACGGCGCGTCACCGCGACGACGCCCATCGCGCACACGATGCCGACGCAGAACAGGACCGCCCAGCGCGGGGGCGGACCGTCGGAACGCTTCGGAATGGGATCGTTCATCGCGCCGAACCTCCGGGCTTTCGATACCGTCGGGTTCCACACGTGGAACGAAGACACCGTCCCGGACGCCTCGGGCAACGGGGAAAGGACGATCCTGATGACCAGTATGCCCTACAACCGCATGGGTCGCACCGGGTTGAAGTTGAGCGCACTGTCCTTCGGTTCGTGGGTCACCTTCGGCACCCAGGTCGACACCGGTCTGGCGGTGGAATGTCTGGCCGCGGCGAAAGAGGGCGGCGTGAACTTCTTCGACAATGCCGAGGCCTACGGCGGCGGCGAGTCCGAGCGGATCATGGGTGCAGCGATCGATCAGTTGGGTTGGGAGCGCCACACCTATGTGATCTCGACCAAGTTGTTCTGGGGCCTGTCGGATGACCCGAACATGCGCAACACCCTGAACCGTAAGTACCTGCTCCAGGCGATCGACGGATCACTCGAGCGGTTCGGACTGGACTTCGTGGATCTGCTCTATTGCCATCGTCCCGACCCGGACACGCCGATCTCGGAGACCGTCTGGGCGATGTCGGACATCATCGCGGCCGGCAAAGCACACTACTGGGGAACCTCCGAGTGGTCCGGGGCCGAGATCGCCGAGGCGATCGCCGTGGCAGAGCGCCACCATCTGCACGCGCCGGTGGTGGAACAGCCCCAGTACAACCTGTTCGAGCGGCGCAAGGTCGAAACCGAGTACGCGCGGCTGTACGAAACCGACAACGGACTGGGTCTGACCACGTGGAGTCCGTTGGCCTCGGGCCTGTTGACCGGCAAGTACGTCGACGGGGTGCCCGAGGGCAGTCGGGCCACCCTCCCGGGATACGAGTGGCTCGCGAAGCTGCTCACGAACGAGAAGCGCAACGGCACCGTGCGGGAGTTGTCGGCCATCGCCGAGCGGCTCGAGGTGACCACGGCCCAGTTGGCGATCGCCTGGTGCGCGTCGAACCCGCGGGTCACCTCGGTGATCCTGGGTGCCTCCCGGGTCGACCAGGTGACCGAGAACCTCGGAGC
>CAZEAV010000479.1:0-1180 GCA_964510215.1 uncultured Iamiaceae bacterium | reverse complement strand
GCCCTCGACGCGTTGGAACGGCTCACCCCCGAGGTGCGCGAGCAGATCGAGCTGTTGTTCCTGACCTGACGCCTGCGGGCGGCGGCACGCTCAGGTGCTCCGCGCAACGCCTAGCCTCGCGGTGGTGACCCCGCCCGACGACCTGTTCGCTGCGGCGCGTGAGGACGCGCTGGCCCGACGGGCGCCACTCGCCGAGCGTCTCCGGCCGACGCGCCTGGACGACATCGTGGGCCAGGACGCCCTGCTGGGTCCCGACGGCGTGTTGCGCAGCCTGATCGAAACCGACCATCTGGCATCGGTGATCCTCTGGGGACCCGCGGGCACCGGCAAGACCACCATCGCCCGGCTCGTCGCCCGGAGCACGGCGAAAGCGTTCGAGTCGTTGTCCGCGGTGTCGGCCAGCGTCGCCGACGTCCGGCGCGTCCTCGCCCGGGCCGCAGAGCGTCTCGGGGAACGTGACCAGGGCACGATCCTGTTCCTCGACGAAGTGCACCGCTTCACCAAATCCCAGCAGGACGCCCTGTTGCCCGCCGTGGAATCAGGGCTGATCGTCCTCATCGGCGCGACCACGGAGAACCCGCACTTCGAGGTGAACCCGCCGCTGATGAGCCGCTCGACACTGTTCCGGTTGGAGCCGTTGGACGCGGACGCGCTCACCCGACTGCTGCGGCGTGGTGCCGCCACAGAAGGCGTTCAGGTGGACGATGCGGCCGTCGAGCACCTCGTCACGCTCGCGGCCGGCGACGGCAGACATCTGCTCACCAGTCTCGAGGTGGCCGCGGCGCTCGCGACCCGGCGCGCCCGGGCCGAAGGAGGTGAACCGATTGTCGTTCTCGCCGACGCGGAGAGCGCCCTGGGCGCCCGCGCGGTCCGCTACGGCCGCGACGACCACTACGACGTGGCGAGCGCGCTCATCAAGTCGATTCGTGGCAGTGACCCCGACGCCGGCCTCTACTGGCTGGCGACGATGCTGGAAGCGGGCGAGGATCCGCGCTTCATCGCGAGGCGGCTGGTCATCCTGGCGTCCGAGGACATCGGTATGGCCGACCCGATGAGCCTGATCGTGGCCACCGCCGCGACCCAGGCGGTGAACTTCGTCGGTCTTCCCGAGGCACAGCTCAACCTGGCCCAGGCGGTGATCCATCTGGCTTGCGCTCCGAAGTCGAACTCGGCGACCGTG
>CAZEAV010000478.1:0-2593 GCA_964510215.1 uncultured Iamiaceae bacterium | reverse complement strand
GACCCCGGACCCACCGCGCTGTCGATGCTCGACCTCTCCCAGCCCGAGATGGACTACGTCGCCATCGCCGAAGGCTTCGGAGTACCGGCCAGACGGGCCACCACGGTGGCCGAGTTCGCCGAGGCGTTTTCCGAGGCGATCGGCGAGGCGGGACCGCATCTGATCGAGGCGCCCCTGGAGCCGTTGATCTAGGCACTCCAGGGTAGGATCCCGGTTTTGTCGACCGACCGATCGAGACCGCCGAGTTCGATGAGGCAGCTACTCCTCGAGTTGTATCGCACCTTCGACGGTGCGACGCGCCGCCGGCTGAGATTGTCGGTGATCGGCCTCGTGGCGATCTCGGGGCTCGAGATCGTGGGCCTCGTCCTCCTGTTGCCGTTGATGCAGATGTTCGCGGGCGCCTCGATCCACGAGGGCGCGCTGGGACACATCGACGATTTCCTGGGAAACCCGGCCAAGTCGACGCTGGCGGTCATCCTGGCCGCCACCGTCTTCGGCGCGTTCGCACTCAAGGGACTTTTCACGCTCACCTTCCGCTGGTGGATGATCGGCTTCCTGAATGTCCAGGCCGCCCACACCGCGGACCAGTTGGTCGACCGTTACCTCGCGGCTCCCTATGCGATGCACCTGCAGCGCAACACCGCCGACCTCATCCGGACGAGCCTGAATGCGGTCGACGACTCCTACATGCGGGCGGTCATGGGCGCGCTGACATCCCTGTCCGAGGGCACGACGATCTTCGCAGTCGCCGCCGTGCTGTTGATCGCCCGGCCCCTGCCGGCCCTTGCGGCGATCGTGTACTTCGTGGTGGTGGGATACGGGTTTCTCCGCTATGTGCGACGCCGGGCGGAGCGGGCGAGCCTGGAACTGGTGGATTCGACCGCGGGGACCTACCAGGCGGCACTGCAGGGGCTGGGAGGCGTAAAAGAGGTCCAGGTCCGCCGTCGGGCATCCCACTTTCTCGATCGGTTCAGCGTCGAGCGGCTGATCTACGCGCGGGCGACGCGCATGGCGCTGTTTCTCGGCGAGGCACCCCGGTACATCATGGAGATGCTGTTCATCGTGGGCCTGGCGGTGATGAGCATGGTCGTGTTCTCCGCGTCGGACGCCACCCAGGGCGCCGCCACCCTCGGATTGTTCGTCGCCGCCGGATTCCGGATGATGCCGTCGATGGTCCGTTTCCTGGCGGCGGTGAACAACATGCGCCTCGGTTCCAAGAGCGTCGAGCTGGTGGTCCGCGACCTGAGTGACCTCGAGGCTTCGAAGCCCAGCGCCGGGTCGGAGGTCATCGAGCTACGACAAGGAATCTCGGTCGACGCGATCTCGTTCTCCTACGCCACCGCACCGCGGCAGGTGCTGAACGATGTCTCGATCGACCTCGAGGTCGGTCGCTCGCTCGCGATCGTCGGACCCAGCGGCGCGGGCAAGACGACCCTCGTGGACATCATCCTGGGGCTGCACGATCCCACGTCGGGCCGCATCATGGTCGACGGCGTCGACGTCGCGACGATGAAGGACCGTTGGCAGCGTTCCATCGGTCTGGTACCCCAGGATGTGTTTCTCCTGGACGAAAGCCTCCGGTCGAACATCGCATTCGGCGAATCCGAATCCGACATCGATCCAGACCGTCTTGCCGAGGCGATCAGGCGTGCCCAGCTGGAGGATCTGGTGGCCTCGATGCCCGAGGGCGCCGACACGTTCGTGGGCGAGCGCGGCGTGCGTATCTCCGGCGGTCAACGCCAGCGTATCGGCATCGCCCGCGCGCTCTATCTGCGCCCACAACTGCTGGTACTGGACGAGGCGACGTCGTCGCTCGACTCCGCGACCGAACGCCAGATCACCGACACCATCGACAGCCTGCGCGGGACACAGACGATGATCGTCGTCGCGCACCGCCTCTCCACGGTGCGGCGCTGCGACACCCTCGTGTTCATGCGCGACGGCCGGATCGAGTCCGCCGGCACCTTCGACGAGGTCAGGCACGTCAACGCCGAATTCGCCCACCTGGTGAGCCTCGGACGTCTCGACCCCGTCGGCGAACACCCGGTCGGCCCGTGACGCGCCCGGCACCCGTCGGCGTGTCCGTCGTGATCCCCCACTACGGTTCGTCCGAGCCGGCGCGGAACCTTCTGGAGGACCTACGAAGACAACGCACCTCACGGCCGGTCGAATTGATCGTCGTCGACGATGCGTCACCAGAGCCTTTTCCCAAGCTCGACGGCGTCACCGTGATCCGCCGACCGCACAACGGGGGGTTCGGCTCCACCGTGAACGCCGGGGCGAAGATCGCAACCCAGCCCTTGCTCCTCATCCTGAACAGCGACCTCCGTCTGGACGACCTCTTCGTGGAATCCATCGCCGGTCGGGCCGAGACGTGGTCACCCGCTGTGGTCGGCCCGCGTCTCGTCGATCCTTCCGGCGCCGACCAGCACGGCGCCCGCTGTTTCCCCAGGATCGGCCATCAGGTCGTGGAGTGGCTGACACCGCTGACCCGCCTGCGTGACCGACCACTCCTGCAGGCCGCGGTCGGGTACGATCCGGGCGGGGGCACACTTCGGACGCGCCGGGTCGACTGGCTGGTCGGTGCGGTGCT
>CAZEAV010000477.1:0-2602 GCA_964510215.1 uncultured Iamiaceae bacterium | reverse complement strand
CTCCCCGCCTCTGGCCATTGCGAAGTAACGGGACAAGCCATGGTCCTCGATCGGGTCGAACGGCGATCCACCGAACCGTTCGGGGATCGCACCGACGCTGATCGCGGCGTCCAGCATGTGGTCGTACAGCGAGAAATCACCCACCGGCACCCGATCGAACCCGTGATCGGTCTGCACCTTCCAATGACGCGTCCGCAATTCCGCGGCCACGGCCCGGAGCTCGCGGTAGTCGCCGGACTTCCAGGCCCGCTCGAGCGCCCATTTGAGTTCACGACGGGCGCCGAAACGCGGGAAACCGAGGTTCGCGAGGAGAGTCATGGCGGCACCCTACCGACGACGGGGAGAGTTCGGTCAGGGGCGGAAGTCCCGGAGGTGTCGTGGTGCCTCAGGCGCCGACAGGGACCATTGCCAGCGCACGTGGGAACAGGACGTTGTTCTCCTTGTGGACGTGCTCGAAGGTGTCCCGCTCCAGGTTGGCGAGGCCCTCCATGGTCATGCGGTAGGCGTTGCAGCCGTCCGCGGGCACGGCGTAACCGTCGGTGAGGTGGCGCATCTTGTCGAAGATCTCACCGCACGCTGCGTGTTCGTCGACCAGGCGCTGGATCATGTCAGGCAGCTCCGCGTCGCTCCGCTCGCCCAGACGGCCGATCGCGGGGAAGATGCGGATCTCCTCGCGCCGCAGGTGCGGTTCCAGTGCCACGCGGAGCGCCGCGTAGAGCGTTGCGACCTCGCGCAGCTCCGGGTGGTGCTCGCCGTGCACCTGGGCGATCTTGTCGGTCAGCATCGACAGGCGCGGCAGCTCCTCCCAGAGGTAGGCGTGGTGGGTGTCGCAGACGTGCTTCGTGAGGTCGACCAGATCCAGATTCACCCAGTCCGCTGCCTCGACGGGCGCGTCGGCACCCTCCAGACGGTTCACCACGTCGGCCACGTCCAAGCCGTTCGTCGTGGCGGCGTCGGCCAGGCTGCGATTGCCGTGACAGCAGTAGTCCAGTTCGAGTTTCTCCAGCTCGCGGGCCAGTCCGGGACGCTGGGTCACCAGGTCGCTGAGGGTCGTCTGGGTATCGATGGTGGTCATGTGTTCCTCTTTCTCGGGCCGGGCCGCACATCGAAGACCCGGTGATCCCACGGTTCCATCCACTCCCGTGGAACAGTAGGGACGAAAGTCCCTGGTCCGGCCATCCGTGGCCGATGTCACCGTGTCGGGCCGGGTCGTCAGCGCTGTGGGACACTGCAGGTGGATGAAGCCCCACTCCCGTCTCGTCGTCGCACTCTGCCTCGTCACGGCTCTCGGAGCGGGTTGCTCCGCGAGCGGCTCGTCGACAGGCACGACGAAATCCTCGGCGACCACCTCGACGGTGCCGGCCTCGCAGCAACCGGCACCGGCCGGAACCTATGCGGTGGGTCGGGCCTCGCGAACGTATGTGGACCACCACCGCAGCACCGAGGCCCACGGTGGCCGCCCGGAAAAACCCGAACGGACCCTGGACACGCTCATCCTCTATCCCTCCGGGCGTGCATCCGGACGGCACATGGCCGCACCTGTGGTCGGCGCCGCGCCACTGGCGGGCCCATGGCCGGTGATCCTGTTCGGCCACGGCAGCACGACCGCGCCGTCGGAATATCTGGGCAAGCTCTCCTGGTGGGCCTCCGCGGGCTATGTCGTGGTCGCGCCGGCATTCCCGTTGTCCAAGAAGAACACCCCCGGTGGCACCGCGTACGACGACTACCCGAACCAGACCAGGGACGAATCGTTCGTCATCGATTCGATCAGCAGCGATGACACCGCGCCCCTGCATTTGGAATCGCTGATCGACCCGCACGAGGTCGGTCTGGGCGGCCAGTCCTTCGGGGCCATCACGGCACTGGGCACCCTCGCGTCGGCGTGCTGCGCCGACCGGCGGATAAAGGCGGCCACGACCTTCGCTGCGGCCTGGCTGCCCTATCCGTCGAAGAACGCACTCGCCCCGTGGGCGTCCAAGGTGCCGCTTCTGGCCATTCACGGCAGCAAGGACCCGACGCTGCCCTATGCCAATGACCATGCGTTCTGGCAGCGACTCGGTGCGCCGGGCGGTTTTCTCACCCTCGTCGGTTCGGGCCACGACCCGGGGTTCTTCGGCGGGGACGGCACGGCCCTGGACACCCTGGTGTCAAAGGCCACTCTCGCTTTCTATGACCGATACCTCAAGCACGGCCCCGACGCCACACCGATCATCGAGAAACTGGTGACGAAGGCAGGTCCGAAGGTGGCGACCTTCGAGCCGTCACGCAGCTGATCCGGGGCCACAGCAGAACAATCCGGGGCCCTCCGCCACCCGAGATTGCACCCACCCTCCGGTGAACGACCATGCTCGCGCATGACCCATCCAACACAAATGAAATGATCCTTTCGTATTTGCAGGATGACCGATAGGGTCGGGGCATGGATTTCGTGCGACCGATCGAGGCCGTCGTCCCCGGTGCGCAGGGGCGGATTCTCGGCGTCCTCGCCAGAACGACGGCTGAGCTCAACCTGACGACGATCGCCGAGCTCGCGGGTGTCAGCCAGGCCCAGGCATCACGGCTGCTGCCCCACTTGGTCGAACTCGGCCTCGTCGAACGCCAC
>CAZEAV010000476.1:0-2602 GCA_964510215.1 uncultured Iamiaceae bacterium | reverse complement strand
CCACAGGTCGACGTCGAGGTGCGGCTGCACACGAACGAGTCACCGTTCCCGCCGCCCGACGGGGTCACCGCGGCGCTCGCCGAAGAGCTGGCCACCGTGGCCTGGAACCGGTATCCGGACCGGTCCGCATGGGCGTTGCGGGCCGACATCGGCGCCCGGCACGGCGTGGGACCCAACCAGATCTTCGCGGCCAACGGTTCCAACGAGGTGCTCCAGACGGTGCTGTTGACCTACGGCGGCGCCGGCCGCCGGGCCGCGGTGTTCGAGCCCACCTACGCCCTGCACAGCCACCTGGCGAGGATCACCGGCACCGAGGTGGTGACCGGCGAGCGTGATGTCGATTTCGGGCTGACACCCGGGATCGTGACCGACCTCGTGGACCGGTCCGACCCCGAGGTGGTGTTCCTGTGTTCGCCGAACAACCCGACGGGGCGGGTCGAGGCGCGCGACGTCGTGGAAGCGTGTGCAGCGGATCGGCGTCGGCTGACCGTGGTGGACGAGGCCTACGGCCAGTTCGCGGACCGTTCCGCGCTGGACCTCGTCTCCGAGGACGCCACCGTGGTGGTCTCCCGCACGTTCTCCAAGACCTGGGCGATGGCGGGGGCGCGTCTGGGCTACCTGGTCGGGCCGTCCTGGCTCGTCGACGAGCTGGATAAGGTCGTGCTGCCCTATCACCTGGATGCGGCCAAACAGCTCGCGGGCCGGGTGGCGCTGCGGTTCGGCGACGAGATGGAGGCGCGGGTGGCGGCCCTGCGTGAGGAGCGGGGACGCCTCGTCGACCGACTCGCCGCACTGGACGTGGACGTGACGCCCTCGGATGCGAATTTCGTGCTGTTCCGGCCGCGCAACGGCGACGCCGACGCGGTCTGGCAGCGTCTGGTCGATGCGTCGGTGCTGGTGCGGAACTGCGCGTCATGGCCCCGTCTGGAAGGCTGTCTACGGGTCACGGTCGGCACCGCCGAGGAGGACGACCGGTTCCTCACCGCCCTGAAGGAGGCACTGGACTAGATGAGCGCTCCACGCCGCGCCACCAGGTCGCGCACCACCCGGGAGACCGACATCGCGGTCACGATCGACCTGGACGGCCCCGAGGGAACCGTGCAGGTTGCCACCGGCCTGCCGTTCTTCGATCACATGCTCGACCAGTTGGGCCGTCACGGCGGCTTCGATCTGTCGGTGCGGGCAGACGGCGACCTGCAGGTGGACGGTCATCACACGATCGAGGACACCGGCATCCTGCTGGGTGAGGCGTTCGCCGAGGCCCTGGGCGACAAGGCCGGTGTCCGGCGTTTCGCGTCGGGGCTGTATCCACTGGACGAGGCCCTGATCGAGGTCGCGCTCGATCTGTCGGGTCGCCCGTTCGTGGCCTACGACGTGCCTTTCGGTGACGTGCTGCCGCTCGGTGACCCGCCGTTCAATCCGGAGATGGCCGAGCACTTCTTCTCGTCGTTCGCGACCAACGCCGGCATCACCCTGCACGTGACCCGGCGGGCGGGCACCAACACCCACCACGTGGTGGAGGCCACGTTCAAGGGCGTCGCGCGGTCGCTGCGGGACGCGGTTCGCGTCGAGGGCCGGGCGGTTCCCTCCACCAAAGGGGTGCTGTGAGCCGTCCCGGGAGTTCGGTGGTTCGCCTGGCCGTGGTCGATTACGGCGTGGGCAACCTGCGCAGCGCGGAGAAAGCGTTCCAGCACCTGGGTTTCGACGCCCGGCTCACCGCGGATGTCGCCGACATCGAGGCTGCGGACGGCGTGGTGGTGCCCGGTGTCGGCGCGTTCGCGGGCAGCGTGGACGCGTTGGAGGCGACCGGTCTGCGAGACGTCGTCGAGCGCACCGCGACGGGGGCCCGGGACGGGACCGGAGTGCCGTTCCTCGGCATCTGTGTCGGGTTGCAGCTGCTGTATGCAGGCTCCGAGGAGGCGCCCGAGGTGCCGGGGTTGGGGGTGCTGCCCGGCGTGGTGCGCGCGTTGGATGATTCGGTGAAGCGGCCCCAGATGCAGTGGAACCGGTTGGTGTTCCACGCACCGGAGCACCCGCTGTTCGCCGCGATGGGTGCGGACGTCTGGTGCTATTTCGTGCACGGGTTCGCGCCACCGATCGGACCGGCGACGTTGGCCCGTTGTGACTATGGCGGCGAGGTCTGTGCCGCCGTGGGGACGGGTCGTCTGGTCGCGACGCAGTTCCACCCGGAGAAGTCCGGCCGTGTGGGCCTCGCCATCCTGGCCAATTTCGCGGCGATGTGCGCGTCGGCCGAGGCTGGGTGACCGTGCAGCTCTATCCGGCGATCGATTTGCGCGACGGCCGGTGTGTCCGCCTGAGCCAGGGCGATTTCGACCGGGAGACCTCCTATGGCGACGACCCGGTCGCCCAGGCGGAGCGTTTCGTCGCCGCCGGGGCGGAGTGGTTGCACGTGGTGGACCTGGACGCAGCACGCACGGGGGAGGCGCACAACCTCGACCACATCGCGGCGATCTGTGACGCGGTGGACGTGCCGGTGCAGTCCGGCGGCGGCGTGCGGGACCGCGCCAAAGCCGAGGCGCTGTTCGCGGCCGGGGTGCACCGGGTCGTGATCGGCACTGCTGCGGTGGAGAACCCGGGGCTG
>CAZEAV010000475.1:0-2603 GCA_964510215.1 uncultured Iamiaceae bacterium | reverse complement strand
GCGACGACGGATGGCGGGTCACCCCTGCCGACCCGCTCCACGCCGCCGAGGAGATCGTCTGCGGCCTGGCCGGGCCGGTGATGCGCTTCGTGCCCGCGCTGGCGGCGCTGGCCGACGGCACCACCCGGTTCGTCGGGGACGAGGTGGTGGGCGGCGCGCCCCGGCCGATGCGGCCGCTGTTGGACGGGCTGCAGCAGCTGGGCCTCCAGGTCGACGGCGACGTGCTGCCGTTCACGATCACCGGCTCGGCGCAGCCCACCGGACGCGAGGTGCGGATCGACTCCTCGGCCAGCAGCCAGTTCATCTCGGCGCTGCTGCTCATCGGCGCCAGGCTCCCGCAGGGCCTGGACCTGGTGCACACCGGCGAGCGCCTGCCCTCGCGCCCGCACATCGACATGACCGTGGCCATGCTGCGCGAACGCGGCGTCGACATCGACGACAGCGAGCCGATGCGCTGGCGGGTCCATCCGGGCCCGATCGCGGCGGTCGACGTGCAGATCGCGCCGGACCTGTCCAACGCGGCGCCGTTCCTCGCCGCGGCGGCGGTCACCCGTGGCGAGGTCACCGTGCCCGGCTGGCCCGAGCAGACCGACCAGCCCGGCGACCAGCTGCGCCACCTGTTGCGCCAGTTCGGCGTCGAGGTCGAGCTCGGCGACGACGGGCTGACCGTGTCGGGCAAGGGCCGGCTGGACGGCATCGAGGCCGACCTCTCCGGCGCCAGTGAGCTGACCCCGGTCGTCGCGGCGATCGCCGCCCTTGCCGACTCGGCAAGCCGCCTCACCGGCATCGGGCACATCCGTGGGCACGAGACCGATCGGCTCGCGGCGCTCAAGACCGACATCGAGGGTCTCGGGGGGCGTGTCACCGAGCAGGAGGACGGCATCACCATCCACCCGCGGCTGCTGCACTCCGGGGACTGGTACAGCTTCGCCGACCACCGCATGGCGCAGGCCGGGGCCGTCCTCGGACTCGTCATCGACGACATCGTCGTCGACGACATCGCCTGCACCGCCAAGACCATGCCCGGCTTTGCCGATCTGTGGCAGGAGATGATCGACGCGGCGCGCACGACCAGCGCCGAGGCGGAGACCGAGTGACCACCCCGTGACCGCTCCACGCCACTCTCCGTCACAGCACCGCATCCGCTGCCGAGGCGCTGCGTGAGCCCTCGGGCCCGCTCGGAGCGCTCCTCGGTCACCGAGGACGACCTGGGCAGCTTCGACCGGCCGCGTCGCCGCAGTCGGCCGCGGACCAAGGACCGCCCGGACTACTCCGAGGCCGACGTCGGACGAGTCACCACCGTCGATCGTGGCCGCTACCGCTGCCTGGTCGGACACGGCGAGCGCGCCCGCCGGGTCACCGCCGCCAAGGCGCGCACCCTGTCACGGACGCGGGTCATCGTCGGCGACCGGGTGCGCCTGGTCGGCGACACCTCCGGGGAGGAGGGCACGCTCGCCCGGCTGGTCGAGGTGCTCGAGCGGCGTACGGTGCTGCGACGCACGGCCGACGACGACGACCCGTACGAGCGTCCGATCGTGGCCAACGCCGACCAGTTGGTGATCGTGACAGCGCTGGCCGACCCGCCGCCACGACCCGGCATGATCGACCGGATCCTGGTCGCCGGCTACGACGCCGGCCTGACGCCCCTGCTATGCCTCACCAAGGCCGATCTCGCCTCGCCCGACGACCTGGTCGCGGCGTACCGACCGCTCGGTCTGCCGGTGTTCGTCGTGTCCCCCACGGCCGACCTCGCTCCCCTGCGTCGGGGCCTGGACGGGCACAGCAGCGTGTTCGTCGGCCACTCGGGCGTGGGCAAGTCGACCCTGGTCAACCGGCTGATCCCCGGCGTCGATCGAGCCATCGGAGACGTGAACGTGGTCACCGGCCGCGGGCGGCACACGTCCACCTCGGCGATCGCGCTCCCGCTGCCGGCGCTGCCCGACGGGGCGGACGAGCCCGGCTGGGTGATCGACACCCCGGGGGTCCGCTCGTTCGGCCTGAGCCACGTCACCCCGGACTCGCTGGTCTCGGCCTTCGGCGACCTGGCGGCCCACGTGGACGCCTGCCCCCGCGGCTGCCAGCACCTGGCCGACTCGCCCGGGTGCGGGCTGGACCAGGCGATCGCCGCCGGCGAGCTGAGCGAGGAACGCGTCGCCTCGTTTCGGCGCATCCTGGTCGCTCGCACCGCCGGTCCGTGATGCCGGCCGGGCGTCGCTGCGAGCCCCGGCTGGCACCCCGGCGCGGGCCGGTCAGTCCGTGCCTGTGTAGACGGCGTCACTCCCGTACAGCGGCTGGGTGAACGACGACAGATAGTCGTGCACGTCGTGGTCGGGAAGGTTGTAGGTGAGGTAGACGCCGTACCCCTCGGCCACCGTGCGCTCCGCCAGCGAGGCCGCCAGGCCGGTCGGCGTCGACTCGATCGCAATCGCGGCCGGACCCAGCTGGCGCTTGGTCAGTCCGGGCACCTCGGGCACACCCCAGCTGCCGTAGTACGGGTTCCAGCAGTAGTCGATCAGATCACCCACCCGCACACCGCGATAGCTCAGCCGCTCCGCCGCCGGACCGATGTTGTACAGCGAGATGATCTTGTCCGGCATCGCCCG
>CAZEAV010000474.1:0-2619 GCA_964510215.1 uncultured Iamiaceae bacterium | reverse complement strand
GCCGCCGACGGCGGTGAAGCCCGGCCGTTGTTCAGTATTCAGGTGCAGCTGTGGGTGCGCGAAGTGTCGCGCCTGTTGCGCCGAGTCGCGCACGAACCGGCATTCCGGTGGAACGACAGTGCCGAAGCCGAAGCTGACCCCGCGCCCGAGGGGGTCGAAAGCGCGCCGGAGCTGCCCTCGGTGTACTGCCGACACTGCGGCCGTGCCGGCTGGATGGCCACCGCATCCGACGTCGACGGCGCCCTGCGATTCGACACCAACGCCTACACCGAGACGCTCAGCAATCGGGCCCGGACCCGCACCCTCATCAAAGCCACCCCGGGTGAGCCCGGCGTCCGGCACCTCGAACCCGCCACCCAGCGCTTCGTCGACGCCCCCACCGCCACATCGGTCGCCGTGCTCGTCACCCCCGACGAAGACGCCGCCCGAGACAGCACCTGCCCGTCGTGCGGCCTCGCCGAAGGCATCCGCTTCCTCGGCTCCCGGGTCGCGAGCCTCGCCTCGGTTTGCATCACCGAACTGTTCGGCTCGGGCCACCTGGAAGTGCAGGAACGCAAGCTGCTCGCCTTCACCGACTCGGTCCAGGACGCCGCACACCGGGCCGCGTTCTTCGCCGGGCGCACCTACCGCTTCAACGTGCGCACCGAACTCGCCACGATCATCGCCGAAGGAACCGACACAGTCGAGACCGACGTCAATCAGGTGACCCTGGCCGACCTGGGCCACGCGCTCCTCGACCGCGCCGGCAACGACCCCGCGAAGATCTACGAACTCACCCCGCCCGATTTGCTCGCACACCCCCAGGTCCGCACCCTGTGGACCGAAAACCGGGGGACCGACACGCCGAGCGCCCGAGGGCGCGCCCTGCTCGCCAGGCGCCTCAGCTTCGAAACCGCCGAAGAGTTCGGGTTCCGCCACCACGTCGGCCGCACCCTGGAGCTCACCCGCACCGCCGCGGCTGCGGCCCGGCTGGACGACCCCGACGGCATCGCCGCGCTCATCACCCAAGCCCGCGCGCAGCTCACCGGCACCGCGACACTTCCGGGCACCGTCCCCGGCGACGAGGCCTATGTGCGCGGTCTGCTCGAACGGCTCCGCCGGCGCGGCGCCATCTTCCATCCCTGGCTGGAGCCCTACGTCTCCGAAGACGGCAACGTCTGGCGCATCTGGGGCGGCCGCCCCGACGGATTGCGTGCCTTTCCCCGAGGCCAGAGCCACCCGGTCTTCGTCACCACCGGCACGGGCCAACAGACCTTCGACGCCCTGGCGTCCTCACCTCGCAACGCCACCTGGCTCGTCGACTGGGCGGTGCGCTGCTTGGGCGTCGATCCCGGCGACGCCGTCACGATCAACACCATGACCTTCGCCATCCTCGCCGACGAAGGCGTCGTCGCCACCAGAAAGACCAACAAGGCCAACACCGTCTACGGCCTCGACCCTCGCAACATCGTCGTCCGCCCCATCGACGAAGACCGCGCCGACGACGCGCAGCTGCGCTGCCCGGTCTGTCTCGGTCGCCACACCGTCGACCCCGATCTGGCTTCTACCTGGATCGGCACGCCGTGCCTGCGCTTCCGCTGCCCCGGCACCTACGTGGTCGCCCCGCCCGAGCCCTCCAACTACTACCGGGGCCTGTACCGGTCGGGTCTGCTGCGCCGCGTGGTCACCCACGAACACACCGGACTGTTGGGGCGCACCGAGCGCGAAGAGATCGAAACCGCGTTCAAATCCGGCACGTCGCCGACCGCGCCCAACCTGCTCACCTGTACCCCGACCATGGAACTCGGCATCGACATCGGCGACCTCTCCGCGGTGCTGCTCACCTCGATGCCGCCGACACCGGCCAACTACGCCCAACGGGTCGGACGGGCCGGGCGGCGCACCGGCAATGCGTTCGTCGCGGCCGTGCTGCCCACCGAACCCCGCGCGCTGTACTACCTCGCCGAACCCGACCAGATGATCGCCGGGGAAGTCCGGCCGCCCAACTGCTACCTCGAAGCCATCGAGATCCTGCAACGCCAATACCTCGCCTCCCTCATCGACCGGGCGGCCGTCGGCACGCTCGCTGCACCGGTCATGCCTCGCACCATCGGCGAGGTCGCCCGCCACGGGCTCGGCCCCGACGGCTGGCTCACCGCCCTCGTCGACGCCTCGAAACTCGACACGACCGCCGTCGACGCGTTCATCGACCTGTTCGGCACCCATCTCGGCCCGGCTACCGCCCAGAAACTGCGGGACTACGCCGCCCACGGGATCGACCTCGCCGTCAAGGAAGCCATCGAAGCCTGGAACGCCGACCACAAGATCATTCAGCGCCGGCGCGACCGCGTCAAGAAGGCGATTGACAAGCTCGAAGCCGAAGTCCATCTCGAAGACGACCAGCAGCGAGAGCTCGCCACGCTCAAAGGCGAACGAGCGTCGATCATCCGCCTGCTGATCGACCGCCGCAACGAATACACCCTCAGCGCGCTGGAGCGTCTCGGCCTGCTCCCCAACTATGCGCTCGGCGACGACGGCGTCGAGTTGCGCGCGACCCTGTGGTCGCGCAACGAAGACGGCGAGTACGACGCTGAAACCTCCGAGGTGCGACGCGCCGCGACCGTCGCATTGCACGAGTTC
>CAZEAV010000473.1:0-2635 GCA_964510215.1 uncultured Iamiaceae bacterium | reverse complement strand
TGCCAGGTCGGCCAGTTCCGCGGGCGCGTCCAGGTCTGGGTCGGCGGCCAACGCGAAGCCCAGGGCGACCCCGACGATGTGGGCCGCGACCGGTGCCATCGGCCGGTCATATCGATGGGCGACCTGCCTGGTCAGCTCGTGCACGAAGGGCACGTCGACCAGAGCCGGATCGACACCGAGACGAGCACACACCTCGGTGATCCACGGTGTCCAGGTCTGTGATGTCAGGTCGTTTCGAGGCGCCGCTGCCATCGCGCGTGGTCCTCCCAGGTGTCGATGTCGTCGGTCGCGTGGTCCGATACCGGCGCGTGGGCCCACCGTAACGGAGCGAGCAGACGGCGCATCGACGTGTCGACGACGCCCGCCGTGCCCCGAGACGCGATGGCCTTCTCCAGCTCGACGGTGCGGAGCATCGCCGTCACCCACTCGATCCGGTCGCCGTCCCCGGCCGTGCCCGGCCGAACTCCGGCGGGGCTCGCCGAAACGGCGTCGATGTCGGCCGGCGCTTCGGCCGCGGCCCGCAGCAGCGCCGCCACGGCCTCCGGAGCGCCGGGCTGGTCACAGCCCAGGCACAACACCCAGTCGGGCGCCACGCCGCGCTCATGGATCACCGCGAGGCCGGCCGCCAGTGCCGCAGCGGGTCCCGAATACGGCGGATCCTCCCGGGTCACCACGACCCCCCGAGGGACGGCGAGGTCGGCGTCGCCCACGACGACGATCGGCGAACAGTCCCGACACGCTCCGAGCACCACGTCGAGCAGCCGGCGATCCCCGACGACCAGATCGGCCTTGCGGACCCCGCCCATGCGTGCACCGCGCCCACCGGCGAGCACGATCGCCGCGAACCGTGCGGCCACGAGAGCACCGTCGCCCCGGGCCGTCAAATGTCGAACCGCTCCCAGCCGCGCCGCGGCTTGGACGGCACCCGGGACCGGTACACGATGTACGGGCGGGTGAGGTAGCCGAGCGGCACGCTGAACACGTGCACCAACCGGGTGAACGGCCAGACCGCGAACAGACACAGGGCGGCGAGCGCGTGCAACTGATAGAAGATCGGGGCTCCCGACATCGCCGAAGGGCTCGGGTGGAAGCTCCAGACCTGGCGGAACCAGATCGACACGCCCTGGCGGTAGTCGTAGTTCCCTTCCCACCACCCGGTCGAGTGCACGATGGTGGCGAGCATCCCGAAGACGAGCGTCGCGGACAGGACCAGGAACATCGCCTTGTCCAGGAACGTCGTCACCCCGAACACCCTGGAGTTCGAGCGGCGACGGTACAGCAGCAGGCAGAGCCCGCCCACGGTCGCAACCGCCGCGCCGATCCCGAGGATGAGCGCCCCCCAATGGTAGATGTCGTCCGAGATCCCGATGGCGTCGGTCCATTCCTCGGGGATGCACAGCCCCACGACGTGCCCGACGAACACGGCCAGGATCCCGAAATGGAACAGGGGCGACCCGATGCGCAGCAGGCGTGACTCGTACATCTGGCTGGAACGGGTCGTCCAGCCGAACTGGTCGTAACGCCAGCGCCAGATGTGCCCCCCGATGAACAGCACCATCACCATGTAGGGAAACACCACCCACAGCAGCAGGTCGAACGTCTCCCGGGTCATGGTCGGCCACCGAAGGTCGGCCCGGGGCGGGACGCCGGGTAGATCTGGTCGAAGTGCTCGTTCCCGTAGCCCTCCAGGCCGACCATCTCCTCCTCGGGTCCGTTCGCGGCCAGGGACATCATGGCCTCCCGCTCGGCGTCCGACATGGCCGGCAGCGTCGCACACACCGCGTCGATGGCACCCTGCCAGGGCGAGGACACCGACTCCAGGTGGGCCCGGAGCAACTCCAGCCCGGGTCGATTCCGTCGCAGGATGTCCATGCCGCCTTCCAGCGACGTGGCCGCGGAGAACTCGAGCACGACGGTGAGGTGGTCGGGCAACTCGTCCCTGGTGGCGATGAGCCCGGATGCCAGGTACGTCTGGCGGATCTGGATGAGCGCCTGCCCGCGACGTCGGGTGTCGCCGCTGGAGTAGTAGGTGAGGAACAGACAACCGCGACGGCGGGTGTCGAAGGTCTCCACGTAGCGCTCGCACAGGGTGACCGGATCCTCGGCGCGCAGCGCGGCCACCGAGCGGCCCAACGGCTCCGCGAGGCGTCGATCCAACCCGGCCGCCAGCTCGCCGATGTGCTCCAAGCGTTCCACCAACGCATCGTCGGGGTAACCGATCAACCAGGAGGCGCACGCGTGGGCGGCGCGGACGTGGTCGTCGGGCAGCGGCGCCGACCGGCGGCGAGGAGACACCCCCAGCAACGGACTCACGATCTGTCCTTGCGTCGGGTGGGGAAACCCAGCCTCGTCCAGCGGGGCGACCGGTCGTGCAAGGGTTCGTCCGACATCGCCTCGGTCATCCCAGGTCCACCGTCGTCGTTCAGTGGGCAGTCGGTGGCGATGCTCTCCAGGTCGTGCGCCTCCTCGTGGTGCGCAGCCGGAATGACGTACCGCTCGTCGTACTTGGCGATGGCGAGGAGCCGGTACATCCCCTTCATCTCTGCGCCGGTCATGCCCACCGCGTTCGCGATGCCTTCGTGGGGCACCTCGCCCAGGTTGATGTCGCGCATGTAGGAACGCATCGCCGCCAGCC
>CAZEAV010000472.1:0-2654 GCA_964510215.1 uncultured Iamiaceae bacterium | reverse complement strand
CAAAGAAAGCGCTCATCCAGAAGCAACAGCGCAAGCCCAAGTTCAAGGTGCGCGGCTACACCCGTTGCCGCCGCTGCGGACGACCGCGCGCGGTCTACCGCAAGTTCAACCTGTGCCGTGTGTGCCTGCGGGATCTCGCCCATGCCGGCGAGCTGCCCGGCGTGACCAAGGCGAGCTGGTGAGGGAGGTGCGCAAATGACCATGACCGATCCCATCGCCGACATGCTCACGCGCATCCGCAACGCGAACGTCGCCAAGCACGACGACGTCCGTATGCCGTCGTCCAAGCAGAAAGAAGCCCTTGCGACGTTGCTGAAGTCCGAGGGGTACATCGACCAGTTCTCGGTGACCCAGGAGGACGGCAAGCCGTACCGCACCCTGTTCATCTCGATGAAGTACTCCGCCGAACGCGAGCGGACGATCTCCGGGCTGCAGCGGGTGTCCAAGCCGGGCCTGCGGGTGTACTCGTCCGCCAAGAAGGTCCCCCGGGTCCTCGGTGGACTCGGCGTCGCCATCGTTTCGACCAGCCACGGCCTCATGACCGACCGCGAAGCGCGCAAGCGCAACGTGGGCGGCGAGGTGCTGTGCTTCATCTGGTGAGGAATTGATCCATGTCACGTATCGGCACAACCCCCGTTTCGGTCCCTTCCGGTGTGAACGTCACGGTCGAGGAAGATCGTGTGGAGGTCACCGGCCCCAAAGGGACCCTGTCCCAAGCGATCCCCGGCCGCATCACCGTGCGCGCGGACGGCGACACGCTCGTCGTGGCGCGCCCCGATGACAGCCGCGAGGACCGTTCGTTGCACGGACTGGTGCGCACGCTCGTCGACAACATGGTCGTCGGGGTGACCCAGGGCTTCACCAAGGAACTGGAGATCCAGGGTGTGGGCTACCGTGCCACGCTGACGGGCAGGGATCTCGACCTCTCGCTCGGTTTCAGTCACGGGGTGAAGGTGGCCGCACCCGAAGGCATCACCTTCGAGGTGCCCGCACCGAACCGGATCATCGTGTCGGGCATCGACAAACAGCAGGTCGGCCAGGTGGCCGCCGAGATCCGCCAGATCCGCAAGCCGGAGCCGTACAAGGGAAAGGGCGTTCGCTACCTCGGAGAACGCGTCCAACGCAAGGCCGGCAAGGCTGCCAAGTAGCGGAGCAGATCATGAGTCATTCACGCAACAAAATCTCGAATCCTCGCCGTCGACGTCATCGTCGGGTCCGCAAGAAGGTCACCGGTACCCCGGAACGGCCGCGTCTGGCGGTGTTCCGCTCCGCGCGCCACATCACCGCGCAGGTGATCGACGACCGGAGCGGTTCGACGCTCGCGGCCGCCTCCACTGTCGAGGCCACACTGGGTGGTCCCGGTGCCCACGGGAACGTCGCCGCGGCCACCAAGGTGGGAACCGCGGTCGCCGAACGCGCCAAGGCCGCGGGGGTCACCCAGGTCACCTTCGACCGTGGCGGGTTCCGATATCACGGGCGGGTCGCCGCCCTCGCCGACGCCGCGCGAGCGGCCGGACTGGAGTTCTAGAGATGCCAACGAGTCCTGAACCCCCGTTGCACGATTCTCGGGTCATCGACATCAACCGGGTCGCCAAGGTCGTCAAGGGCGGCCGGCGGTTCTCCTTCACCGCGCTCGTCGTGGTGGGCGACGGAGCCGGCCGTGTCGGCCTGGGTTACGGCAAGGCCAAAGAGGTGCCGCTCGCGATCCGCAAGGGCGAGGAAGAGGCGAAGAAGAACCTGTTCTCCGTGCCGATCGCCGGGGGAACCATCACGCATGAGATCACCGGCAACCAGGGGGCGGGCCGCGTCATGTTGAAGCCTGCCGCTCCCGGTACCGGCGTCATCGCCGGTGGCGCGGCGCGGGCGATCCTGGAAGAGGCCGGCATCCAGGACGTGCTGTGCAAGTCGCTGCGTTCGTCCAACATGATCAACGTCGCCCGGGCGACGATCGCCGGGCTGCGCGGGCTCAAGCGCCCGGACGAGGTGGCTCGTCTGCGAGGGTTGTCCCCCGAGGAGTTCGTGCCCGCGGGCCTGCTCGCGGCATACCGGGAATCCGAGCAGGGTCCCGTGGAATTCGAGGAGGTCCACTAGGCCATGTCCGACCTCGTCGTCACCCAGGTCCGTTCTGCGATCGGCGCGAAACCCAAACAGCGTGGCACCCTGCGGGCGCTCGGTCTGGGTCGCATCGGCCGCTCCAACACGCTGCCCGACCGCCCCGAGATCCGTGGGATGATCGCGCGCGTTCCCCATCTGGTCACCGTCCAAGAGGCTGTCCAATCATGAAGGTGCACGAACTCAAACCGGCCGCCGGTTCCACGCGGAACCGCAAGCGCGTCGGCCGCGGTATCGGCGGCAAAGGCGGCAAGACCGCCGGCCGGGGTACCAAGGGCCAGAAAGCCCGCAACACGGTGCCCGGCGGTTTCGAGGGTGGGCAGATGCCGCTGCACATGCGGGTGCCCAAGCTGCGTGGTTTCGCCAACCCGTTCCGCGTCTCCTACCAGGGAGTCAACCTGGACACCCTGGATGCCTCGGGATTGGACGAGGTCGATCCTGACGCTCTGCGGGCCAAAGGCATCACCCACAAAGGTGCCTTGATCAAGATTCTGGGTCGGGGCGGTCTGAACCGTCCGATCCGGGTGTCCGCGCATGCGTTC
>CAZEAV010000471.1:0-2656 GCA_964510215.1 uncultured Iamiaceae bacterium | reverse complement strand
CGGGCGTGCCGTCGTCGGTGCTCGCCACCTCGCCGGGCACGGTCGGCCTCGGCCCCACCAACCAGCCGCTCCACGCGTGCCTGTCGAAGCCGTCGGAAGGCCACAGCGTGCTCGACGCGATCCGTGCGGCGCGTCACCTTCCCGACGTGCACGCAGGCAGCGACTTCATCTCGATCGGCCATTCCCAAGGCGGCCACGGGGCACTCTCGGCATCGGAAGTCGCCGGCATCGACGCGCGCCGCGCGGGTGGCAAGCCGGTCGATTCCTGCTCCGAGTCGCGCCGGGTCGACGTCAGTCTTCGCCGCCGGCGACGGTGGCCAGGCCGGACTGGTAGGCGACGACCACGAGTTGCGCGCGGTTCTGCGCCCCCAGTTTGGTCATGGCGCGCTGGACGTGGGCGCGCACGGTGAAAGGGCTGACGTACACCTGTTCGGCGATCTCCTGGTTCGACAACCCGGTCGCGACCAGGGTCACCATCTCGCGTTCGCGCGGGGTGAGCTCGGCGATCTGTTCGGGCCGCGCGCGGGAACCGGGGTCGGGAGTGGAGAGAAAACGGGCGACCAGCGAACGGGTCGCGGCCGGCGAGAGCAGCGTGTCGCCCGCTGCAACGGTGCGCACCGCATCGAGCAGCTCGCCGGCGTCGATCCCCTTGCCGATGAACCCGTCGGCTCCGGCGCGGAGCGCCTCGGCCACGTACTCGTCGGTTTCGAACGTCGTGAGAATCAGCACCCGGGTGGTTCGGAGGTCCGGATCGTCGCAGATCTGGGCGGTGGCTGCCAGCCCGTCGGTGTCGGGCATCTGAATGTCCATGACCACGACGTCGGGGCGGAGCCGGCGGGTGAGTGCCACCGCCTCCCGTCCATCTCCCGCTTCGCCGACGACGATGATGTCGTCGGAGCTGTCGAGGAGGGTGCTGAAGGCGCCCCGCAGCAGCGCTTGGTCGTCTGCGAGGACGACGCGCAGGGGCTCGTCGGCCGCGTCGTCGGTCGAGCGTGGCTCGGTCGGCGGAACCTGGGTCATGGGACGTTCCCGACAGACGTTGTGCCGGACCCGGTGGCGACGTGGTCGGCCGAGACCGGGGATGGGCCGAGTGGCACCGTGGCGGTGACGAGAAAGCCGCGCCCCGCCTGGGGGCCTGCGGTGAGGTCGCCGCCGATCACGCTGAGCCGTTCGCGCAGGCCGATCAGGCCGTAGCCGGGCGGGCGGTCCGACAGGAACGGGTTCGGTTCGCCGTCGTCTGCGATCGTGATGGTCAGATGCTCGTCGTCCCAGACGAGACGCACCTGGGCGGTGGCGGTGGATGCGTGCTTGGTCACGTTGGTCAGGGCCTCCTGGATGACGCGGTACGCGGCGAGGTCCGACCCGGGCGGCAACGTCTGAGCGGTACCCTCCACCTGCACCGACGCGTCGAGCCCCGCGTGCCGGAACGACTCGGTCAACACCCCGAGCCGCGCCAGTCCCGGCGCCGGCTCGGTCGCGGCGGGCGTGTCGCCGCGTCGACGCAGGAGACCGACCGTTGCACGGAGTTCGTCGAGGGCGTGGCGGGTCGTCTCGACCAGCTCATTCAAACTCGCACGGGCCTTGTCGGGTTGGGTGTCGAACACGTGAGCGGCCACCGACGCCTGGGCGTTCGCCAGGGTGATCTGGTGTGCGACCAGGTCGTGCAGTTCGCGGGCGATGCGCACGCGCTCCTCGGCGACCCGATGGTGCGCTTGGGTTTCACGGCTCTCCTCGGCAACCCGTGCCCGTTCCTCCATCAGCGCCAGATACGCCCGCCGGTGCCTCGACGACCGACCGAGTACGGCTGCCACCAGCGGCGCGGCGGCAACGGTCACCAACCTGCTGACGTCCTCCCACACCAGGTCGTCCTCGACGAAGGGCGGCACGACGACCAGGAGCGCGGCGCAGGCGGCGACGACCGCGAACGCGGCGCGCCGCTCGCTTCCCGCGGCAATCGAATACGCACTGACGACGGCCGGCGCCACCGCGAGTGGCGTGGTGAGCAGCCCTGCCGGTGCCACGAACATCCCGCACAGCGTCGTGACGGCCAGCGTGGTCACGGGCGCGCGGCGTCGGCCGAGCAACGACACCGACGAGACCGCGGCGATGACGTAACCCGCGAACGGCGGTGCCCCCAGCGTGTCGTCGACGCCCAGAACGGCACCGATCACACACGACACGAACGCGCCGGTGACCACCAACCCTTCCCACCGCCACGAGCCGGACGCGGGTACCACGGATCCACCGTAGCTGACCGCAACCCTTTGTGGGCCCGAGCCGAGCTGGTGCAACGGCACGACGAGCCGGGCGATCTGGTGCGGAGACACCAGGAAAAGTCGGTTCGGACAGACGATGTGCGACGGGCTTTTCTTGGGCACCGTTGGGGACCGGGTCGTCCGACACCGGGTCGGACCGGAACGGAAAGGACATCATGACGACAGACTCCAGCCGCCCCGCCGACGCCGTCAGGCTCACCGACGTGCGCAAGGTGTACGGCCGACGCGACAACCAGGTCGTGGCGCTCGACGGCATCACCACGCACTTCGGTCGGGGAACGTTCACCGCGATCATGGGACCGTCGGGGTCGGGCAAGAGCACCTTGTTGCAGTGCGCGGCCGGGCTCGACCAGCCGACGTCGGGCTCGGTGCGACTCGAG
>CAZEAV010000470.1:0-2676 GCA_964510215.1 uncultured Iamiaceae bacterium | reverse complement strand
ACCACCGCGCCGGAGACATCCACGACCAGCTCCCGTGGTGCGGTGGTGGTGGAGGCGGCGACGCTGGTGGTCGTCGTCGAGACCGAGACCCGCACCGGTGGCGACGCGGTCGACCGGCCGCCGGGACTCCACGCCATCCATGCCATGCCGCCGAGTCCGGCCACCGCGGCGATCACCAGCACGACTCGGGTCGCGTCCAGGGCCGGGTACCGCAGGGCGACGCGTCGGCAGAACACCGACCACAACTCCCCCGCATCCGGCGGAGGCGGCAGGGGGCGCTCCGGCGCTCCCGGATCGTCGTCGCCGGACCGATCGTCGATCGGGTCCATGACCAGATCGTCGTCGTCACCGTCGGGTTCGTGCTCGCGTGCCATGACGCCGCCTCCTCTCACCGGCCGCCCCGCACGGGGCGGACATCCGATTGTCAGGGGGAAGTCAGACAGCGATCGGACCAGCCGGCACCGTCGTCGCCCACCCGGGCGTCGTGGTTCCTAGAACAACGCCGAGGAGAGGTCCTTGCGGAACTGGGAGGTCCGAGGGTCATCCGGTCCCAACAGCTCGAGCAGGTCCAGATATTCCTGACGCGCCGAATCATCGGTGGCGACCCGCTCCAAGAGCGCGGCGAGTCGGGCACCCACGTCATCGGAGGCTGCCTCCTCCGTACCGACCCGGGCGAGCGCGGCGATGCGGCGTACCTCGGCCGATTCGGGGATCCGCGCCAGCAGGGACAATGCCTCGTCCGCCCGGCCGTCGCCGACGAGCAGTTCGGCGAGCGCCGTGGTTGCATCGACATGATCGGGAGTGATCTCCAACACCTTGCGAAGTGACGTCTCGTCGCCCTGGGTCATCAATTCGGCCAGTTCGCGGTCGGTCTCGGTCGGCACGAGCCGCTGCACGAACTCGGTCACCTTCGCCGCGGGCTGCGCACCGAGAAAGCCGTCCACGACCTTGCCGTCGCGCATCGCGTACACCGCAGGAATCGACTGCACCTTGAACGCGGCCGACACCGAGGGGTTCTCGTCCACGTTCACCTTCGCGAGCACCACGTCGCCGCCGGTCGCATCCACGGCGTCGGTCAGCATCGGGCCCAACTGGCGGCACGGTCCACACCAAGGCGCCCACAGGTCGATCACCACGGGCGTCGACCGGGAACGGTCGACCACCTCGGTCTGGAACGTCGCGTCGGTCACGTCGGAGGCCACGCGGAGGAGGCTACCGGCGCCCGGCGACAACGACGATCCCGTGGGCACCACGCGTCGAGCCCCGGCGCGACCCCGCGTCCCGCCGGGTAGCGTCGTGCCATGCAGGAGCCGACGCTGTCCGCCGGACGACTGACCGACGTTCCGGGCATCGCCGTCGGACACTGGACCGACCCCGTGGCCCGCACCGGCTGCACGGTGACGCTGCTGCCCGAAGGCACCACGGCCTCGGGCGAGGTGCGCGGCGGTGCCCCGGCAACTCGGGCGTTCTCGTTGTTGGAGGTGACCCGGACGGTGTCGGCGGTGGACGCGGTGCTGTTGACCGGCGGCTCCGAGTTCGGACTGGCCGCCGCCGAGGGCGTCATGGACCACCTCGCTGCACAGGGACGTGGGTTTCCCACGCCGGCTGGTCGGGTGCCGATCGTGCCGACCCTCGCGTTGTTCGATCTGGCCGTCGGGGACGCGTCGGTGCGTCCCGACGCGGCCGCTGGCCGTGCCGCGGCGGCGGCCGCATCCACCGAGGGCCACGACGTCGGGGCAGTCGGCGCCGGAATCGGGTGCACGATCGGCGATGCCGGCGACCCGACACGCCGGCAACCGGGTGGGCTTGTCGCCGCATCGTCGCGGCTCGGCGACGCGGTGATCGCGGTACTGGTCGCGGTGAACGCCGCTGGATCGGTCGGCGCGACCTCGTCGATCCCCTCCGAACTGCGGCCCGATCCGCCGATGGGGACCAACACGACGATCGGCATCGTCGCCACCTCCGCGTCGCTCGACCCGGTGGGATGCCACCTGCTCGCCGAGTCCGCTCACGACGGTCTCGCCCGCGCCGTGTTCCCCTCACACACTCGTTTCGACGGGGACGCGTTCGTCGCCGCGACGACCGGCGCGGTCGGACCCGGGACGGGCCCGGGGATCGACACGCTCCGTGCCGCCACCATCACCCTCGTAGAGCAGGCGATCCGCACGCTCACCCCCCAGGAGCAGGGCGAACCGCCGCGCTGAGGACCGCGGATTCCCTGGGGCACTTCCAGCCGATCTGCAGGCCCGCGGCATGTCCCGCGCACCGACTCTGGGTAGGTTGGGGGCGTGAGCGAGCCGAACACCCCCGCAGGGATCAACGCCGATGCCGTCACCGACTGGCTGTCCACGCGCGCGGCGCTGTCCCCACCGCTGGCGTTCTCCTTGATCAGCGGTGGGCGTTCCAACCTCACCTTCGACGTCACCGACACCGCGGGCGGCCACTGGGTGCTCCGGCGGCCGCCGCTGGGCCATGTGCTCGCCACCGCCCACGACGTGGGCCGTGAGCACCGCATCATGGCCGCGCTGGCCGACACCCCGGTCCCCGTGCCGAGCATGGTCGGGGTGTGCGAGGACACCGAGGTCAACGACGCCCCGTTCTTCGTGATGGACTACATGGACGGTCTGATCCTCCGGGACCGGGCGACCGCCGAGAAGCTGGGGATCGACGCCCGGG
>CAZEAV010000469.1:0-2686 GCA_964510215.1 uncultured Iamiaceae bacterium | reverse complement strand
GCCCGAGGTAGCCGACCCGGTTCACCTCGAACGCACAGAACGCGGCCAGTCCTGTCGCGTCGTCCGCGACCACGAGATTGCCTTTCCCCAGCGCCCGCACCACTTCGGGTCGCCAGTTCACCCAATGGTCGTCCATGAAGCCCGCGACCCGGTCGGCGTCGGTCGGTGCGGCCAGGCGGTGCCCTCCCGGATCAGGGGGAAGGTCCTCCAGGTCGATGCGGACGTCGTAGTTCGTCTCGATCCGCGCGTAATGGTGCCGTTCGAACAGCGCGCACAGCTCGGTCCGGTCCGTCGGCACGCCCGGCCACAGGAAATACGGTGCGTCGGCGCCGGTGATGAGACTCGTCTGACCGAGTGACCGGGCATCGGCTTCGGCCTCCTCCACGAGCGCGTGGCCGAGTCCACGTCCCCGCCGACGCGGGTCCACGACCAACAGTCGGATGTGCGCGCCTCCGGCGCCGGCCACGGTCGCCACCACCGCGACATCCGGGTCGCCGTGGACGATCGCGGGTTGGTCGGGCGCGAACAGCGCGGCCGCCAGCTCGGCCCGGCTGGGAGGGTCGGCAACTCCTCGTCGACAGAGCCCGTCGATGGCGTCGAGCGACGCGGCATCGAGCCGACCGAAGTCCATCATTCGCCGACCATCAGATGCCGAACAGCTCGCGGAGGGAGACGAGCAGCGCGAGCTGGCCGCGCGCCCGGTTCAGGTTCTGGACCGGCGAGGTGGTCTTCCAGTAATGATCGCCTTGGATCCAGTCGGTCAAAAACCGCAGCACCTGTTCATACGCGATCAGCACACAACCGGTTTCCAGTTCGTCTCCGGCCGGCCGAACCGACCGGTAGCCGGCGAGGATCGCGCCGATCAGGTCCGCGTCGCCGCGGTGCCCGACGGGATCCGGGTCGTCCTCTGCGGCGTGGTGCCCGGCACTGCGCACCAGATCGGCCACGTCCCAGAACTGTGCGGTGGGCATCACCGTGTCCAGGTCCAACAGACACACCGCCTCGTCGTCGCGGAACAGGAAGTTCGCGAGTTTCGTGTCGTTGTGGGCGACCGCCGGGCCGTGCTCGGCGATCAGTGCGCTCGAGACCGCCGCGAGGTCGCCGTGAGCGAGGATCGCGTCGATCACGTCGGTGGCACTGCCGACCCGGCCGACCGGATCGTCCTCGACCGCCCGCTCGAAACGTCCCAGATGCCATGCCGGTTCGTGGAAATGCGGCAACGTGGCTTCCAGGTCGCCGGGGTCGATGTCACTCATCGCGTCGTGGAACCGCGCGATGAGACGGGCCGCGGACCCGACCCGCTCCAGGTTCGGGGCGTCCACGGGTGCGGCGTCGACGACGCGGTCCCAACCTCGCCACGTCGCCCCGCCGATCACGACGGTCCAAGGTCCCTCCAGGGTTCTCCGCGGGCGGGGCACGATCGCCCCTTCGAGCCGGGCGGTGATCGTGAGAATGTTGGCCATCACGGCGTCGGCGTCGCCGAAGACCGACGGGTTGAGCCGTTGCAGAATGAGCTCATCGGCACCCCCGACGACCAGGTAGGTGTCGTTGATCAATCCGCCGGGCACCGGGGCAACGCTCAGGTCTCCGCTCGCGAAGGCCGCCGCGGCCCGGTGCTCGTCGCCGCTCACAACAGCGCGTCGAGGGTGTCTATGTCCTCGGGATAGGTGAGCCCGTGGCACGATCCCTCGCTGGTCAGTACCCGGACCGGCTCCCCTCGCCCGACCACCGCGGCCACGACGTCGGGCAGGAACACCTCGTCCGCGGTACTCGCGGCCATGGCCGCGTCGAGCGCGTCGAAGATGTCCCGCTGGAGCACCATCGCGTTCATCGACACGAGCTCGTCGCCACGGAGCGGTTCGGGCCCGAGCTCGACCCCGTGCGGATTCGTCGGGTCTCCCTTGGGCGCGAAGGCCAGGTCCGGCACCAGGGTCACCTGACCTTCCCGGATCGCCGCGAGGTGCCCGTCGGCCACTTCCAGCAGGGCCCGCGACTGCGAACGGGAGCCGTACAGGGTCCGCTCGAGGCGGAAGCCGATCACCGCATGCTCACCGGCGTCCGGGCCGTCGAGGTGTGAGCGCGCCGCGCTGAACATGTCGATCGGGTACAGGTCGTCCGCGTTCACCACCAGGACCGGACCGTCGGTCACGTCCTGTGTGGCCAGCAGCGCCTGCGCGGTGCCGCGGGTACCACCCTGATGCACGATGGCGACCGGGGGTTCGGTGTCGGCGAGGCGGGCTCCCATTTCCTCGGCGGTCGCGTCGCTGACCACGACGACCGTGTCGACGATGCCGACGGACCGGGCACGCTCGATGTTCACGTCGGTGATCGAGGCGCCGTCTTCTCGGACCTGCTCGAGTTGCTTGGGACCTCCGAAGCGGGTGCCCCGTCCGGCGGCGAGCACGACCAACGACAAATTCGACATGGGTCCATCTTGGCCGATTGCACCGTCACCCTCCGCGAAGTCGCCCCGGTCTCTCCCCGACCGGCCCGCCGCCCACGCCGAAATTTGGAGCGAAAAGGTCGAATGGCAACCCTTTCCCTCCAAATTTCGTCGACGCAACGGGTGGTCGGGCGCGTGCCGTCCACTCGCTGCCGACTGGATCACTAGATTTCACGGGCATGATCGCGAAACCGGGTTCCCGCTGGCGTTCGGACACCGACGACACCGAGGTGGTGGTGGTGC
>CAZEAV010000468.1:0-2687 GCA_964510215.1 uncultured Iamiaceae bacterium | reverse complement strand
AGGGACTTCAGGCGGGCGAACTCCTCCCGGTCGAGGCGCAGCCAGGTGCCACTCGCCAACACCAGGACCGGCTCCTCCGCGCTGAGCGCCCGGAACAGCGCGGCGAACGGCACGTGCTCGCCGTCCACGCTCACCGAAACCGTCAGGTCGAACCAGTCGGTGGCGCCACCGTCGTCGGCGGCATCGGTGACGCCAAGGGCGATCAGCGGGTCGTCGGTCGCCTCGCGCAACTCGGGCAACACGACGTCGCCCGCGTCGACGACCTCCACGTGCAGCGGGGAATGCTGCTGCAGCCAGGGCACGGCGTCGGTCAGCACCGCGATGGCGTCGAGGCCCCGCAGCGTCCGGCCGCGGGGTGTGCCGTGTGGTCCCAGAAGCAGCGGGCGCAACGCGTCGGGCAGCCGGAGCGCCGTTGCCGCATCGGCTTCGGCATGGCGGTCACGCAGTGTTCCACCAGGATCCCCGAACGGGAAGTTCGTGACCGTGTCGCCCCGGAGGTAGCGGGCGGCCCATTCGGTGGTGACCACGTCCAGGGCGTGGCGGCGGACGATGAGCGTCAGCCCGTCGAAGCGCCGCCGGGTGATCGTGACCGAGCCGTCCGAGGAGGTGACCTCGGCACGCCGTGCCAGATGCGGTTGGTACACATCCAGCAATTCGTCGACCTCGCCCGCGGGCACCTCGAGCGGCGGACTCGACAACAGGCGAGCGAGAGCCGGATGGAGCGGCTTGGTCAACGGGATCAGCCGGATTCCGCCGTCGCGGACCAGGGCCACGCCGTGCGGCGGGCCGCCGATGGCCGTGAGTTCATCGGCGGAGACGTGCAACGGAGCACCGTCGAGGGTGAGCGAGGTCGTCACCGTGACGGCGCCGTCCGCGGCGGCGGTGAGGTCGACCTGCGCGCCGGCACGCTCCGGGGACACGCTCACCACAGGATCGCCGGCGGAATCGATGAGGACGACGCCGGTCTCGATGATGCGGGCCAGGTGCGGCCACAACTCGGGCCCCACGGCGTCGAGGTCGATCGGGTCGGTGTCCGGGTACGGGGAGCGGCTGCGCGACGCGGTCCACAGGGCTCTGAGCGCGCCGGCCTGGTCGGTGTCCACGCCACCGGTGTGGTGCGGACAGGACAGATCCCGCCAACTCGCCCCCGTCTTGATCCATTTGCCGCGCTTGCCGATACGCATCGGCAACGCCCGGAGGTGACGCCGGGGGGCGGGCCCGTAGCGGCCGACACGGGGAGTGTGCACCGAGATCGCCAGCGCGAGCCGGACGGCGGGATCCTCGTCGCCTCCGGCGGGATCGACGATGCCCTCCAGTGCCTGGCGCCACGCAGCGCGCGACGACCCGGCATCGGTGTCGGCGGACTGCTCGTGCGCCTGCGCGGTGAGAATCGTCGCGACCGCGTGTTTGCACGCGCCACCGAGCGGGCACGAGCACTCGTCGCCGACGACCACATCGGGGCCCTGGGCGCGCCAGGTCACCCGTACCACATAGACGTTGCGTGCCGACCCGGCGACCACACTGGTGATCAGCCCCTGGCCGATCTGCAGGATGGTGACCCGACCGTCCTCGTGGTAGTCGATGCCGCGGCCGATCGAGCCGGCGTCGTAGTAGTCCGACAACACGCCGCGTGTGATCGCGCGGAGGGGTACCTCGACGGGCATTTCTCCAGTGTGGCCGAACCTGGTGACATCCGTGACGCCGGGACTCCGGCGTTCGGCCACCCGGCCGGCCCCGGTGTGCAAGGCTCGGGGCCATGGCGCGTGTGCTCATCACGGGTTGTTCGAGTGGCTTCGGGCAGGCCGCGGCGATCGAGTTGACCGAGCGCGGACACGACGTCGTCGCCACGGCACGGGACCTGTCCTCGCTGGAGCGCCTGGACGTCGCGCAACGCCTCGCGCTGGACGTGGTCGATCCGCTCTCGGTGGAGGCCGCCGTGCATGCGGCCGGAACGGTCGATGCGTTGGTGAACAACGCCGGGATCGGTATGGGCGGCCCCCTGGAGTCCTACCCGATCGATCTGGGCGAAGCGGTGTTCGCGACCAACGTCTTCGGCCCGCTCCGGTTGATCCAGGCCGTCGTGCCGTCCATGCGGGAGAGGGGATCGGGGGTGATCGTGAACGTCTCCTCGGTCGAGGGCATCGTGGCGACCCCGCTGCACGGCGTCTATGCGGCGTCCAAACACGCCCTCGAGGCACTGAGCGAGTCACTGCATCACGAGGTCGGCCATTTCGGCCTGCGCGTGGTCGCGATCGAGCCGGGCTACTTCGCGACCGCGATGCGGGACAAGCCGTCCCCGATCGACATCGACGCCACGCCCTATGCGGACCTGCACCGGCAGTGGCTCGGGACCGATGAGAAGCTGCTCGGCGGCGACCGGCCCGGCCCCGAACCGGTGGCCCGCGCCATCGCCGACGCGATCGAGGACCCCGAGACGCCGCTGCGGGTACCGGTTGGCGACGATGCGGTCATGGTGACCGCCACCCGTAGAGAGCTCGACGACGCGGCATTCGAGGCCACCATGCGCACGACCCTGGGGCTCACCTGGTGATCGCGTCGGGCGAGGGCCCACGGGCATGTCACGCCTTCTCCGGGGGACACGGCGTGCCTCGGGCGCGTGTCGGGAGGCCGTGAGATGTCGAGATTCCCCGTACGCACGCTAGAGTTCCCGCGTGTGAGAGGGGCAG
>CAZEAV010000467.1:0-2695 GCA_964510215.1 uncultured Iamiaceae bacterium | reverse complement strand
TCGCGGCGCGCGCGGTCGGCGTCTGGGCCATCGAGCGACTGCGGGCACCCGTGATTTTGATCGGCGGTCGTCCGTTCTCCCGTCGGGGCGCCGACGGACCGTCCGAGGTGGTCGACGTGGAAGGTTGGGAAGAGACGCCGGGGCGAGGGTCCGGTGGGACCCGTCCTATCCTGGACTCGCCGGGTCCGTCCCGGTACTAGTCCCAAGGGGAGTCGAACCGCTGTCCATCGACATCGATCCATCCCGCGCCGTACCCGTACGGCCCGCGGCGACCGTCATGTTGATCCGTGACCATGCGCCAGGGCACATCGAGGTGTGCATGCTGCGGCGCAACCTGGCCTCGGATTTCGTCGGCGGCGCGTACGTGTTTCCCGGCGGTGGGGTGGACCCTGCCGACGGCGAGTCCGACGTCGCCGAGTTGTGCACCGGTCGCAGCGACGCCGAAGCCTCCCGGGAGCTGGGCCTGCCCAGCAATGGGCTCGCGTTCTGGGTGGCCGCTGTGCGTGAGACGCTGGAGGAGGCCGGTTTGATGATGGCCATCCACGGCGACGGGAGCCCGATCGATTTCGCGGACCCCGCGGTGGTGGCCCGATTCGCCGAACATCGCCGGGCGGTGGACCAGGGTGAGCGACGTCTCGTTGAGATCTGCGCCGAAGAGCAGCTGCAGCTCGCGCTCGGCGCGATGTACTACGTCGGCCGTTGGATCACCCCACCCGGGTCGCCACGGCGCTATGACACCCGGTTCTTTCTGGCCGCGGCCCCCGACGGCCAGCGCGCCGTCCAGGACGACCGTGAGGTCATCTCCGCGGAGTGGATCGAGCCGGCGGTGGCGCTGGAGCGGCACGAAGCGGGCGAGTACCCGATGCTGCCACCGACGGTCGCGAACCTGTCGATGATCAGCCGCTACGACTCGACGGTGGCTGCGCTCCAGGGGGCGGCGGAGATGGGCGAGATCCGAACCTTCGCTCCCCGGATCCTCTCGGACTCCGACGGCATCCGCATCGTCCTGCCCGGCGATCCGGCGTTCGACCAGGCCTACGCCGGCGACAAATCGCTCCTGGAGTGGCCCGGTGTCAGCGATCGGACCGGACCCGAATGGGAGGCCGGGTCCGCGGTCGGGAACGCGAGGCTGGACGCGGGCGACACCGGCGTCCCGGACCCGGTGGAGCACTGAGCGGTGACGGGTCCTTCCGTTGTCGAGGCGGACGATCCGCAGGGTGACGCGCCCCTGGTCGTCGGCGAGCCGGCACGAATCTCGCCGCGGGTCCGGCGGATCCTCGCACCGAACCCGTCGGTGATGACCGGGCCGGGTACGAACACCTATCTGGTGGGCACCGACGAGGTGACGGTGATCGACCCCGGTCCCGACGACCCCAGCCACATCGAGGCGATCCTGGCCGCCGGCGACGGCCGCATCGCGAGGATCATCTGCACGCACACCCACATCGACCACTGGCCGGCAACCGACGCTCTCGCCCGGGAGACCGGCTGTGCAGTGCTGGCGTTCGGTTCCCGGGACGGGCTCGAGGTCACCGGCACCCTGGCCGACGGCGACGAGATCCGCGCGGACACCTCGACCCTGCGGGTGTTGCACACGCCCGGCCACGCGTCGAACCATCTCTGTGTGCTGCTCGTCGAGGAAGGGTTGTTGTTCTCGGGCGACCACATCATGGACGGGACCACCGTGGTGATCGCCCCGCCCGACGGGGACATGGGCGCGTACCTGGATGCGCTCCGCGCGCTGGCAGCGCTCGACCCGCCGTTGCGCGCGATCGCTCCCGCGCACGGTCACGTCATCGCCGAACCGGCATCGGTGATCGCCGCGTACATCGACCACCGCCTGCTGCGCGAGGCGATCGTCGCCGACGCGCTCGCCGGCCTGGCCGACGGCGGCACCGTGGACGAACTGGTGAAGATCGTGTACGCGGATGTGGACGAGAGTCTCTACCCGGTCGCGCGCCTGTCGCTGTGGGCGCACCTGCGCAAGCTGGCGGCAGATGGCCGGGCCACCAGCGACGACCCCGACGACGTCTCCTCGGGCTGGTGGCGACATTCCTGACGGCCCGGGCGCGCTTGGGGCGAGGCGCCTTCCGGCGCCGGGTGCAGCCCGAGTCGTTCGAGGGATAGGCTGCGGCCGAACGCGTGCGGTGACGCCGCACGTGGTGACCGCACACACAAGGGGACCAGCCACCATGGCCGACCACAAGCTCTTCATCGACGGTGACTACGTCGACGCCGCGTCCGGTGAGACCTTCACCTCCTACGAACCGGCGACCAACACGCCCTATGCCGAAGTGGCGAAAGCCGACCGAGCCGACGCGCAGCGGGCCATCGAAGCGGCTCGACGCGCGTTCGACGAAGGACCCTGGCCCAGGATGTCGGGCGCCGAGCGCGCCGAGAAGCTGAACAAGGTCGCGGACCTGATCGACGCCAACACCGAGAAACTCGCTGAGGCCGAGGCCCGTGACGGCGGTGGCACCATCAAGAAGGCCACGTTCGCCGACATTCCCGGCGGTGCCGGTGCGTTCCGCTGGTTCGCACGCTGCGCCGCCGAACAGCCCGAGCAGGTCGAGCGTGAAGGCGCGCCGTTCCCGCCGTCAGAGAACTACGTGCGTTATGAGCCCCACGGCGTGACCTCCGGCGTGATTCCGTGGAACTTCCCGTTCATCATGGCGTCGTGGAAGATCGGGCCGTC
>CAZEAV010000466.1:0-2723 GCA_964510215.1 uncultured Iamiaceae bacterium | reverse complement strand
CACCACGATCGTCACCCACCTGCGCGAGCTGGCCGCCCGACCGGAGGTGATCCGACGTGGCGTCGTCTGGGCGACCGCGAACTGGCTGTTCGACGCGGCATCCCTGTGGGTGTTCCTCGCGGCGTTCGGCCAGGAGGTGCAGATCGACTCGCTGCTCGTCGCGTTCGGCATCGCCAACGTGTTGGCGGTGATCCCGATCACCCCGGGCGGCCTCGGCGTCGTCGAAGCGGTCCTGACCTCGACCCTGGTGGGGTTCGGTGTCCCCAGCGGGCCGGCGACCGTCGGGGTGGTCACGTTCCGGATCGCCCAGTTCTGGCTGCCCATTCCGTTGGGCGCGCTCGCCTATCTGTCGCTGAAGATCTGGCCGGGCGGTACCCCAGACGCCTCGCGGCGACGTCGCCTGGGTGACCTCGCCTCGGAGGTGTTCAGCCGGGAACCCGGCGACGTGGAGGGCTGACCGCAGCTACCGATGGCGCGGTCGCGTCGCCTGCCCGATCGCCGCCCGCACCGGGCGGTCAGGGCGTCGTCGATGTCGTGACGGTCGAGGTCGCAGCGGTCGTGGTCGTCTCCGACGACGGGCAGCGGGCGGCGATCTCACCCACGGTTCCGGTCTTGGCGCCCGGCCGGGTCGACGACGTCTGCGGCGTCGTGTCTCCGCCCACGGGACCGAAGCGGCCGTGGGCCTCGTACCGGTCGCCTTTCCGGGTGATCAGCGCGGTCGTCGCGGAGGGATCGTTCACGTCCTGCCATTTGGTCCGGTTCTCCACCCGGGCCCGCTGCGCGGTCAGCCCCCGGATCTCACCCTTGCCCTGCATGCGCACGAGCGCGGTGTCGGTGATGGTCGGGATCGTGTCGACCGATCCGTGTACCGCGCTTCGGTATCGGGTCAGCGACACCGCCGCGAGCTTGCCGTCGACGTGGAAGTTGGCGTACACGCCGAAGATCCGGGTGCTGCCCTCGGGGTCGCTCTTCACCGGGCCGGTCGCGCAGATCACCCCGCTGAATGGATACCGGTTCGCGCCGAGTTGCACATAACCATGCCCGGGCTCCAGCGGGTTGACCAGATAGTGGAACGACGTGGTCGGACGGGCGGAATCCGCACCGGATGACCCCGAGGAACATCCGGCGACGAGCAGCGGTGCCGCCACGACGAGCCACAGCACCCGACGCCGGAGCGGCGCGCGTCGCCGCACCCCGGTCCGGGCGCCCTGCTGATCATCGGGGTGCTTCAACCGGGCCGTCCGGCACCGATCCACGCGAAATAGCCAGGCCACAGATGGACCGGACCGTACTGCACGACCGTGGTGTGGTTGGGTGCGTGCACGACCTGGCCGCCACCGACGTAGATCGCCACGTGGTCGATGCTGGTCGCCGAGGAGCCGTAGAACACCAGGTCGCCGGGCTGCAGTTGCGACAGGGATACGTGCGCGGAGTCGTTGTACTGCACCTGGGCCGAGTGGTACAGCGACACCCCGGCCTGGGCCCACGCGTACAGCGTCAGGCCGGAACAGTCGAACCCGACGATGCCCGCGCCCGGTCCGAATCCCATCGACGGCCCCGAGGCATTGCCGCCACCCCAGGAGTACCGCACGCCGAGCTGGCTGATCGCGGCGTTGGCCGCGACCTGACCCCGCCCGCTGGGTGCCGGCGGCGCAATCGGCGGGGGCGACGTCGCGGGCGGTGCGGTGACCGGTGGTGCGGTGGCGGGAGGCTGGGCGGATCCGGTGGTGGGCGCCGGGCCCGCGGGCCTCGACGGACGGCCGGGGGTGCCGGTGCCGCCACCACCAGGCGTGCCGGCCCCTCCCGCGCCCGCAGACGCCGGTGTCGCGCCGCCGGGTCCCGCCGGGGTGGTCCCTCCGCCCGGAGTGGAACTGACCGGGTTGGAGCCGGATGCGGTGGACGCCGCACGCAGCTCGGCCTGACGACGGGCGACCGCCTGGGCGAGTTCACCGGTGACGCTGTCCTGGAGCGACTGTTGTCGGGCGATCAGCTTCGACGCCTCGGCCTGTTGGCGCTCCAGGTCGTCGGTGACCTTCTTCTGGGCCGCGGTCGCCTCGTCGAGCGCGTCGATGAGGTCGTGGTTGGTCTGCTCGGCTGCCTGGAGGTCGTCCACGATCTGCTGGCGGTTGCCGATGCGGATGGCGGCGTAGCCACTCCGACGGGACAGGTCCCACTGTCGGCCGTCGAGCGCCAGCGCCAACGGGTCACCTTCGTCCTGGCCCACGTACGCCGACAGGGCATAGCGCGACGCGTCGGCCCGGCGGGCCGCGACTTCGAGGCGGGCCGCCCGGGAGCGGCGCTCGATGTCGGCCCGCGATTTGGCGAGTTGGGCTTTGCGCACCTGGGACTGGTTGAACTGTTCGCCGATCTCGGCGATGCGTTGTTGGAGACCGACGAGACGCTGGGCGATCCGATCGGCCCGGGCGTTCAGATCGGCGACATCGTCGGCACCCGCGGACCGCGTCCCCACGGCCAGCGGCGCGACACAGCAACACACCAGGGCCAGTGCCACGATCCGACGTCGTAGCCCCACGGAGACAGACACGAGGTACCCATCGACACCCACGTGTGAAATTTCAAGGTTGTGACCTCGAAGGCCGCGCGGGCCGTGCGGCTCACTCCCACTCGATGGTGCCGGGGGGCTTGGACGTGATGTCGTACACCACCCGGTTGATGCCCGCCACCTCGTTGATGATGCGGCTCGACATCTTCTCCAACAGCTC
>CAZEAV010000465.1:2113-2724 GCA_964510215.1 uncultured Iamiaceae bacterium | reverse complement strand
ACGTCAAAGCCGACATGGAACGCCCCGTGCCGATGGACCGCCTCATATGCGGTGCTGTCGGATTCGGCAAGACCGAGATCGCCATCCGTGCGGCGTTCAAGGCGCTCCAGGATTCCCGGCAGGTGGCGGTGTTGGTGCCGACCACGCTGCTGGCACAGCAGCACTACGCCACGTTCGCCGACCGGTTCGCCGGCTATCCGATCCGGGTCGAGGTGTTGAGCCGTTTCCTCACCAACGCCCAGGCCAGAGCCGTGGTGGACGGGCTCGCCAGCGGAGAGGTCGATTGCGTCATCGGCACCCACCGGCTTCTCTCCGACGGGGTGGTCTTCAAGGACCTCGGCCTGCTGGTCGTGGACGAGGAGCAGCGATTCGGGGTGAAGCACAAGGAGGCCATCAAGTCTCTCCAGGTCGGGGTGGACACGCTCACCCTGACCGCAACGCCCATCCCGCGCACCCTCGAGATGAGCCTCACCGGCATCAGGGACCTGTCGCTGTTGCACACGCCGCCCGCGGACCGTCAACCGATCCTCACCTACGTCGGCGAGTACGACGAGCGGGCGGTGGGTGAGGCCATCCGCCGGGAACTGCTGCGCGAAGGCCAGGTGTTCTTC
>CAZEAV010000465.1:0-2103 GCA_964510215.1 uncultured Iamiaceae bacterium | reverse complement strand
TCTTCGTTCACAACCGGGTACGGGACATCGAGGATGTGGCCGCGCGGGTGCGCGAGCTGGTGCCCGAGGCCAGGGTGGCCGTCGCGCACGGTCAGATGGACGAGGGGACACTGGAGCAGGTCGTGCTGGATTTCTGGGACGAATGTTTCGACGTGCTGGTGTGCACCACGATCATCGAATCGGGCATCGACATGCCCACCGTGAACACGCTGGTCGTGGACGGCGCGGACCGCCTGGGGTTGGGCCAGCTCCACCAGCTCAGAGGTCGGGTGGGCCGGGCGGGCATGCGGGCGTACGCGTACCTGTTCACCCCGCCGGACCGGGTGCTCACCGAGGCGGCGTACGAACGCCTCAAGACCATCGGCGAGGCCACCGAACTGGGTTCGGGTTTCCGCATCGCCATGCGCGATCTGGAGATCCGCGGGGCGGGAAACCTGCTGGGGACCGGCCAATCCGGACACGTCGCTGCGGTCGGCTACGACCTGTACTGCCAGATGGTGAACGAGGCCGTGTCGTCGCTGCGTGGCGAGACAGGCGCCCACGAGGCGGAGATCACCCTGGACCTGCCCGTCGACGCCCATCTCCCCGACGACTACGTGCCCAGAGAGGACCTGCGCCTGGAGGCGTATCGACGTCTGTCCGAGGTGACCGAACCGGCGCACGTCGACGCCCTGCGCGCGGAATGGCAGGACCGGTACGGCCCGGTGCCCGATGTGGCAGAGTCCCTGCTCTCGGTGGCGACGCTGCGCGCGGCATGCGTCCGCCTCGGCATCACCGACGTCAGCGTGACGAAAGGTTCCGGTCTCGGGGGGCCGGCATTCATGGCCAAGGTTTCGCCGCTGCAGCTCCGCACCAGCTCCCAGATGCGTCTGAAGCGACTGTTCAGGGGTGCGACCTGGACCGAGTCGACGAACCTGGTGCGGTTGCCACTGGCCAAGACCGGAGACGTCGCCGCGACGCTCGCGGCCGCCCTGGCGGATCTGGTGCCGGACCCGGTGACCTCGGAATCGTGATGCGGCGAGCGAAAAGCTACGCTCTGGAACTTGTGAGTACACACCATCAGCCCCGTCGGGCGCCCCGAGCGGTGCTCGCGGTCGCAGCCGTTGCGGCGATGGTGCTGGTCGCCGCGTCGTGCAGCTCGGGTTCGGCCTGGGTGGTGCGGGTGGACGGTCACACCGTCGACACGCCGAACTTCGCCGCCGGGGTGCCCGTCTTCGCGAAGTACAACGCCCTGGTCTCCCAGGCGTCACCGCCGACGACGGTCGTCGAGGGGGTCTCCTCGAATTCGGATGCCGCGAACTACGCCCTGTTCCTGGTGCAGATCCACGGCGTGGAGGAGTTGAACGCCCGGCACGGCACCAAGGTCTCCAGCGCGCAGAAGGCCCAGCTCCGCAAGTCGTTCGAGTCGTCGCCCCAGGCCAAAGGCTTCCCCGGCTGGTTCCTGGACCAGATCGTCGACGTGCAGGCGAATTTCCAGGCGCTCGTCTCCTATTACGCGAAAGGGGTCGACGGCGCGGCGGAGATCCAGAAGTACTACGACTCCCACAAGTCCTCGTTCCGCCAGGTCTGCATGGACGTGATCGGCTCCACCTCCGAATCCCAGCTCACCGCGGCCAAGAGCCGGATCGAGGAGGGGAGTGACATCGCGACGGTCGCGAAGGCGGTCGCGGCGGAGCAGCCCAAGACATCGGACGGGAAGGCGGCACAGGCTCTGGGTCAGAAGGCCGACGGCAACGTCGGCTGTGTCGGCGTGTCGTCCCTTTCCAGCCTGTTCGCGACCCCCGACCAGATCTCGCTGCTCACCGACGCGAAACCCGACTCGCTCGTCGGTCCCGTACCGGTGGCGGGCGGCAGCTACATGCTCTTCCACGTCCGCTCCACCAAGATCCAACCGCTCTCCCAGGTCCGCTCGGCGATCGAGCAGGTCATCGGCCAGCCCGGCGCACAGAAGGCCCAGAACGCGCTCAGCAAGTACATGAAGACCGCCGACATCGACCTGAACCCCCGGTACGGTTCCTGGAAGAAGGGTGTGGGATACGTGGCGCCCAAAGGCGCGGAGCATCCGAGCACCTCGACGACCATGCCGTTGGGCCTGACCAAGAG
>CAZEAV010000464.1:0-2751 GCA_964510215.1 uncultured Iamiaceae bacterium | reverse complement strand
CCCCCCCCCCCCCCCCCCCCCCCCCCCCGCGCCCCCCCGCCCCCCCCCCCCCGGGGGGGGGGGCGCCCCCCCCGGGCCCCCCCCCCCCCACCCAGAACGAACCCGAGATCGCTGTGGTCAGCCAGCCGAATCCACCCAGGGCGCGACAACCCGTGCTCACGCGCAGTACCCTGAAGTGCTGCGTCCGCGGCGCGGGCGCGCGTCCACCATCGACGAGGGTCGTCTTGCCCGAGTACCTGTCCAGCATCCATTCGCCCGGCGATCTCCGTCGACTCGACTACGACGAGCTCGATGCGCTCGCCGCGGAGATCCGTCACGCCGTCGTGCAGTCGGTGGCCGCCAACAGTGGCCACCTCGGCTCCAATCTCGGCGCGGTCGAGTTGACCATCGCGCTCCACCGCGCGTTCCACTCACCGGACGACATCATCCTGTTCGACACGGGACATCAGGCGTACGTCCACAAGATGCTCACCGGACGACAGGCGGACTTCGCGCGGCTCCGCCAACCCGGTGGCCTCTCCGGCTATCCCAGCCGCGACGAGTCCGAACACGACTGGATCTCCAACAGCCACGCCTCCACCGGCGCCGCGTACGCGTTCGGCCTGGCCACCGCTTTCGCCCAGCAGGGCGTGCGCGACCGCCAGGTCGTCGCCGTCGTCGGCGACGGCGCCATCACCGGAGGACTCGCGTACGAGGCGCTCAACAACCTGGGTCATAGTGGGCGCCGGGCCATCATCGTGTTCAACGACAACGGCCGCAGCTACGCCCCCACGGTGTCGCGTATCTCCGAAGGGGTGGCCAAGATCCGAATGCACCCCTCCTATCTGCGCCAGCGGGCCAAGGTGAGCCGCATGGTCCGGGACGTCCCCGTCGTGGGCGACCACCTCGCCTGGGGGCTTCAGGGTGCGCTCACCGGGCTGCGCGACATGATCGAGCCGACCGCGTTCTTCGAGACGCTCGGCGTGCGCTACTCGGGTCCATTCGACGGCCACGACATCGAAGCGCTGGAACGGGCCCTGCGAAACGCCGCCGACTACGGCGAAGGGCCGGTGGTGGTGCATGTGCTCACCCAGAAAGGGCGCGGCTACCCGCCCGCGGAGGACGACGAGGAGAAGTGCCTCCACGACGCGCCGAAGTTCAATCCCGAGATCGGCCCCCAGCACGTGCCCGGCGGTCCACCGTCCTACACGGCGGCCTTCACCGAGGCCCTGGTCAAAGAAGCCGAGGCGCACCCGGAGATCGTCGCCATCACGGCAGCGATGCCCGGGTCCACGGGCCTATTGGGGTTCGCGGAACGTTTCGGTGATCGACTCATCGACGTCGGTATCGCCGAACAGCAGGCGGTGACGTCCGCGACCGGCATGGCCATGGCCGGGCTGCGGCCCGTCGTGGCCATCTACTCGACCTTCCTGACGCGGGCCCTGGACCAGAGCATCTACGACGTGGCCCTGCACGGCCAGAAGGTGATCTTCGCCATCGATCGTGCCGGAGTCACCGGGCCCGACGGCGCGTCGCACCACGGCATGTTCGATCTGGTCTGGTTCTCCAAGATCCCCGGCATGACCGTGTTCGCGCCGTCCTCCTATCAGGAACTCCAGCAGATGCTGCACGACACCGTGGAATTCGCGGACGGACCCGTGGCCATCCGTTGGCCACGCACACCCGCGGTGATGGTGGACGAGACCGAGGTCGGCTCCGGTTTCCGCGCGCGCCGCGTGCGCAGCGATCCCGACGCCCGGGTCTGTCTGGTGGGCGTTGGCAAGATGCTCAGCGACGCCACCGAAGCTGCCGAGATCCTGGCCGAGGACGGTGTTGCGGTGTCCGTGTG
The DNA here is from genome assembly GCA_964510215.1 of uncultured Iamiaceae bacterium. Lineage (GTDB taxonomy): Bacteria > Actinomycetota > Acidimicrobiia > Acidimicrobiales > Iamiaceae > JAFDWI01. The sequence continues at coordinate 923 of CAZEAV010000464.1, read as the reverse complement.
GGACCCCCGTGTCGTCCAACCGTTCGACCCCGACCTGGTGAGCGACGCGGCTCGGCGCGACGTCGTGGTCACCATCGAGGACGGACTGGTCGAAGGTGGCGTGGGAAGCCGATTGGCCACACTGGTCACCGAGGAAGCGGGCAGACAGGACCTGGCGCACCCTCCCTGGGTGGTCAACCTCGGTCTCCCCCGGGAGTTTCTGCCACAGGGGACGCCCGAGGAGATCCTCGCGGACGCCGGACTCGACGCCAGAGGCATCGTCGACGCCGTGCACGCCCGGTTGCACTGAGGCCCACCGAAGGCGCCCTCCCAGGTTCGATGGAACCGGGCGCGCGGCGTCAGTCGCCTGCGGGAACCACCGAGTGGGCGCCCTCGCTCGAGGTGTAGTACGGGTTCTCCCCGGTCGCGTGATCGGTCACGTCCACGACCTCGGTGACCTCGGGGACCGTTTCCATGATCGTCTTGGTGATGCCGCTCTTGAGCGTCAGCCAACTGATCGAGCAACCGTGACAGCCGCCCCCCATCAGCACGAACACCCGGGTGTCCTGGACCCCGGCGAGCTGCGCGAAGCCGCCGTGTTGGGCGAGCATCGGGTTCACGATCTTGTCGATCACGATCTCGACCTTCTCCGCGAGATCGCCACCGGTGGTCAGATCCACACCGGCGAGCGGATCGGGTTTGTTCGGGTTGCGCAGCACCAACCCGCCCTGGTTCGCGTCCTCGGGGAGATCCAGGGTGGCGCCGGCCAGGGCGTCCACCGAATCCGCCGGGATCACCACCCGCAGCCCGTCGTGCTCGGTGAGCAGGTCCCCTTCGGCTCTGGCCCCCACCCCGTCGAAGGCCAGGTCATAGACGTAATCCGACCCGTTCGCGCCGGTGATTTGGATCCACAGGGCCAGCTCGTCGGCGTCGTCCTCGGCGGC
>CAZEAV010000463.1:0-2762 GCA_964510215.1 uncultured Iamiaceae bacterium | reverse complement strand
GCGGTTGACGTTCTGCTGGCGGTCGAACCAGTAGCGGTCCCGGTCCACGTACAGATAGGGCGCCTGCGCGGCGAGCCGGTTGAGGGCGTCGGCGACGAAGCCGGGCTTCTCTCCGGCGAAGACCGACCCGAGGCGAATGCGGGCCACCTCCAAGCCGCGGTTCGCCGAGGAGATGTTCGGGGTCGCGCCGAGGAAGATCGTGCGCGCCACCCGGCGGGTGGCGTGGTAGCGGCCGAGGTGCGGCACGTCACGGTCGATCTGCGCAGACCGCGACCCGGGGCCGTCCACATCGGCGTCGAGCACCGGTTCCCAGTAGTCGGGCAGCTTGCCGGCGAGTTCCCCACGCACGCGGATATCGTCCAGGGGAATCGAACAGGGCAGGATCAGCGGCGACTGGTCGTCGCTCTCCCACAGCGAGTTGATGACCGCGGCGGCCAGCCGGAGCACGCCGCGGGTGCGCTGGAACCGCTCCACGGTCGACCAGTCTTCATACAGCCGGTCGAAGACCTCCGGGTGGATCGGGTACGCCGCGGCGATCCGTTCTTCGTAGGCGACCTCGGCGGTCTCCGGTGGGAATTCGCCGCGTTGGGTCCGGTACAGCTCACCGAACGCGACCGCGGTGGCATTCCGATCGGCCCTCGCGTCTGCGTCGAGCGGTTCGAACAGGCGGCGTCGGACGATCTCGAACGATTCGTCGCCTTTGGCAGGCTGCCATTGTTCGGCCTGACGGGACACGACGTTGGTGAGCCGTTCGAGTGCGGCCTGACCCGCCGCGCTGCCCACTTCGAGGCTCGTCACCTCGACGTTGCCGTCGTTTGAGGCATCGTGCGATGCGGGGATCGACACGACGAACAGCACGCCGTCGGTGGCCCGGGCCGCTTCTGTGAGCGCCTGCGCGAACCCGAACTGGCTGTCGAAGCTTCCCCCGACGAGGTCGTCGCGTCCGAACAGTTCGCGGGCGTACGCGACCCATTCGTCGACGAGGATCAGACACGGCGCCGCCATCTTGAGCACGTCGCGGATCGCGTCGCCCGGGTTGGTGCGTGCCTGGTCGCTGGCGGCGACGAGCGCGTACGCCTCGGCGCCGCCAAGCTGCCAGGCGATTTCGCCCCAGATCGGGTTGACGACCGTGCCGTCGGGCTTCGGGTGCGTCTCGCCGGCGCCGAAGCGGTTGCCCACGACGACGGCCCGCCGGACAGCCGGAAGCTGGTCGACCCCCGCCGCGGCGACGAGTTCGGCGATTTCGTCGGGCAAGGCCGCCAGGTCGATGCCCGAGAACAGGTGGTAGAGCGCGATCAGGCTGTGGGTCTTGCCGCCACCGAAGTTGGTCTGACAGTTGATGACGGGCTGGCCGCCGTTGTCGGTCACTCGCTTGACGCCCAGGGTGAGGAGCTCGCGCAGACCGGCGGTGAGGTAGGTGCGTTCGAAGAACGAGCGCGGGTCGGCGTACTCGGGGCCGCCTTCGCCGTTGCGGACGAGTTCGAGGTCGGCGGCGAACTCGGCAACCGAGAGTCGCCCGCTGATCACGTCGGCGTGAGGCGTGATGACGTCGCGCCACGGCTTGAGCCCGGCGGTGGGCGCGTCGGTCACGTTCGAGCGTGCGGCGGCGTCGCCGTGTTTGGTGCGCGCCTTGCGTTCCTTGTCGAACAGCGACCGGTTCAGTTCATCCAGGCTGAGGCGCACCTGGTCGGCTTCGGTGGCGTCGACCGCTTCGAGCAGGGTGAGGATGCCGCTGAGCACGAACTGGGCGTCGTGGCTCTGGATGCGGCCGTTGTGTGCCCAGTCGTTGCGCCGGTCGCGCAGGGTGAACAGCAGGTTCCGGACCGAGCGGGGGAGCTGACGTTCGAAGGTGCCGCGCCACGCTTCGATCATCACGTTCAACAGAAACGACGGGTCCGACGTGGAGTACGAGCGGTTCGGGTACTTGGAGGTCCGCACGAACGTGTCGGCCCAGTTCTCGTCTTTGGCGACGGTGCGGGCCATGTTGCGGTCGACGAAGGGTTCGAGGCCGCGGGCCAGCAGGTCGAAGGCTTCGCCGACGCGGGCGTTGTTGCTCATCTCAGCCACGGGTGTCGCTCTCGGCAAGCATTCTCGTCTTCGTCGTCGTCGTCTTCATCGTCGTCCCCTCGACTCGGCGCCCGGCCGTTTGCTCACGTGGCCGATGCTACTGATCGTCCGTCGCACCGGCGGCCGGTCGTGTGGGCACGTCAGCGCGACCCGACCGGTCCAGGGCGCTCGACGGCGTGGGACGGCCCTCGGCCGAGCGGCGAGTGCGGGAGCGGTCGTACTTGGCTCGATTGTGGGGGCCACACAGGCGTTGGAGGTTGGCGATGACGGTGTTGGGGTGGGCCGGATCGAAACCCTCGATATGGTCGTACTCGAGGAACTCGGTGGCGGTACAGCCGAGTTCGGCACATTGGTCGTAGCGGGCGTCGACGACGCGGCGTTGGCGTCGCGTGGGGAACCGACGCCTTGGTGAGGCGTCGATGGGTTGGCGCTGGGCGTCGTGCAACAGCAGTGATACGAAGGCGTCGGGGAGCAATTTGGTGACGGCGTGGTCGCCGAGCGGGGTGCCATCGGTGAGGTGATTGCCCTCCGCCGTGACGTGGACGACCAGCTCGGTGTCGACTCGGCCCGCCTGCTCGTCCGGCTCGACCTCGCTCCCGACGCGCCCATGGGCGCGGGCACCGGGTGCCGCGGTGGCCACGCTGACCAGCGCATCGGCACGTTGCTGGGCGAGCGAGGGGCGGGTCTCGTCTCCG
>CAZEAV010000462.1:0-2766 GCA_964510215.1 uncultured Iamiaceae bacterium | reverse complement strand
GAGATCTCCTCTGGTGAGTACTTGGCGGTACACACCGAGCATCTCGCCGATGACCTCCCTACGTCAGGGAGCCACACCCACTCCCAAACCCCACCACTCCCCGGGACTCTTACAGTCCGCATTGACTCCACACAAGGTTGCCGCGGGCTCCCCGCCGAGGCGGTTCTGTGCCGAAACTGGCGAGAGTCTGTCGCTACTTCGGTTGTGGATTGAGTTTCCGAGGGCAGTGGACGGCGCCGAAGAGGATCAGTTGATCTGGTCATCTACAAGAAGCCATCGCGCCAGGGCGGTTGCATCACTCTGGGCTACTAGAGACTTCCCGTAGGGCCGGTGTCTGGCCAGACTCGGTCCAGGTGCCCAGCGGGACACTCTCTATTGGGCTGCCCACCCCCTCCTGAGGGTGTGGCTCACTTCCGGTCTGTAGCCCGCCGGGCCCGCCGGTGAGGCGTGGCTCAAGAAGGGACTGCCCCTCCGGCGGCCTGAGGACCGTGCCTCGATCGCGGGCCGCCGACACGGCGGAGCTACTCGGCAAGACGCTAGTCCAGATCGTCGTCGCCAGAGACCTACCGCCGGGACGGCGACGTGCTGCCGCCCGTCGAGGCGTCTGGGAAAGACACGTGCACCAGCGGCGGAAAGACCAGCGGCTCGAGGATGGCCAAGGCTAAGTCAAAGCGCTTTGTCCAGCGAGACTGCGATATCTGCTGCCTTCAGCTCGCGTGCCAGCTCTATCTGCCAAGACTCGCCGTGAACCGGGATGTATGCGACTCCCGCGAAGTCGGTTGGGAGTTCAATGGACGGATCGTTCAGGGCGGCAACGCGGTCTCGCCCCAGGAGCCCGATGAACATCCCCAGTTCGAAGACGACGTTCTGACGCGCGCGGGGGGAGTCAGATGCGGACCCGCGTTTGCCACCTTCATCGTCTGGCGTAAGGAGAACGACGGCGAACGCGGCCTGCTGAGCGTGCGAAAGCAACTTTCCGAGAATGTCCTGGCCGCGGTTCGGTTGGTCAGCTAAGACGACAACATCTCGATCGGTGACAGTCTCCAAGAAGCGACGGATAAGCTCACGACGCTCGATGTCGTGGCCGTGAACAAGAAAGATCGGTGCATCGGGCGCAGTGCCGTCGCCCTTCCGGGGAACGGCGCTCTCGGCGTATACGTCCAACCGGTCTTCGATCGCGCCGAGGACTCTGAGCTTTTCTCTAATGTCGGCGATCACTTCCGGTAGGCGTTCCCACGGAATTGTCGTCGAGGCGATCTTGAGATCAAGAAGCGAAACAGCGGTTCCCGTGAACTCGTCCTTCGGACTCGTAGTGAGGAATCCCGAGACCTTAAAGCCATTCTCGAGAACGGCGGCGGTCCTGCCCTCCCAAGAAAGGTAGCGGTTGCGGAAGTCGGCGACTTCGCTACGGTCTTTCGGTCTTGCCTCAAGAATTGCCTCACCGGCAGTTCGTGCCTCAGCAAGGGCAGCCTGGAGGTCGACGACTGGACGTGCAAGTTGAACAGCGGTCACCAGGCCCCCTATCCGGCGTCGATCACTGCGTCCAACCAACCCTTGAGGGCGGCCAGCCTCGCGTAAGCGTCAGCGCCGTCTTGAGCCTTCTCGATGATGGCGTGAGGTCCCCGTCCACTGCCCTCAACTTTAGGGGCGAGCTGTTCTAGCTCCTCACGGAGACCCTCGGGGACAGAGGCAGCTACCTGTTCCCGAAGCGAATTGTATGTGGGAGGCAGCCCGTGCGCAGACTTCTCGGGAACGCTCCCGAGGGCACTACTTACGGCAGCTCTGAGTCGTTTGAGCTTTGCAACGTCTACGGTCATGGCGCAAGTCTGCCAGTTGACTCCGACACCTGCTCCTTGATGCCTGTGTAGCGCGGCGGCTGATTGCACGCTCCTTGACGCTCCCGGCGATACTTGCGGAACGTCATTCTGGGCCGGTGTGCCGCACCTTCCAAACGCGCCCTTTCTGGGCGGTGTGCCGCAGCTTCGAGACGCGCCCTTATTGGGCGGCGTGACGCTGCCTGAGTCGCTGCGCTCTTTCACCGTGTGCGCCCTCGAGCGTGTCACCGTCACAGGGCTGGTGTTTCACGCACGCAACCGCTTGTTCCGTGAATCTTTGCCTCCCGCCCTGTCCCCGCTGGCCAAGCCACCGGGGCACAGACGCGGCGCTCCCAAGGCTTGCCGTGCCGATGGTGCCCCGTGAGCTCGGTAGTCCGGTCGAAGGGACCGGAGGATCGTCATGGAGCACATGTCAGACAAGCAGCAGTCCGTGCGGCTGGAGTGGGTGGGGCCGCTGGCGTTCGCCAGGCGGCATCCGGGGCCGCCGGGCGTCGACCTGGACCTGGGCGCGACGTGGGGTCCCCGCGGTGACCAGCGGATCTCGTGGCGCCACGAGCTCGACTCGGATGTCGGGAGGGTGTACGCGTACGACCCGTTGGGGGGTGAGTTAGCGGTCCTTGCCCCGCGGGTGAGCCGGAACACGGTCCTACAGACATACCGACGGGCCACCCACGACCTTCGGGTCACCACGGTGGAGGCCTTCGCGGCACTCACCCAACGGATGGTCCATGACCCCGTGCGATCAGTCGGGGTGGCCGGGCTGGAGCCGGAGCTATGAACCTCGCCAGCGGGCGCGTCGGCGTCGAGCAGGTCCGCGCCGCCTGTCCGATCGAGGATGTGATCGCCGCGTCCGGGGTCGAGCTGGTCCCTCGTGGTCGCGGCTACATGGCGTGCTGCCCGTTCCACGACGACTCGACCGCGTCGATGTCGG
>CAZEAV010000461.1:0-2770 GCA_964510215.1 uncultured Iamiaceae bacterium | reverse complement strand
GATGATGCGGCCGCCGATCGCGGCCTGGATCGGCACGTCGAAGAGCTGGCGTGGGATGAGTTCCCGCAACTTCCCGGTCATCCGGCGACCGTAGGCATCGGCCTTGTCGCGGTGCACGATCGTGGAGAACGCGTCGACGCTCTGGGAGTTCAACAGCACGTCGACCTTCACGAGGTCGCCGACCCGATCTCCTGCGGATTCGTAGTCGAAGCTGCCATATCCCTGGCTCCGGCTCTTGAGCTGGTCGAAAAAGTCGGTCACCACCTCGGCCAACGGCAGCAAATACGAGATCTCGATGCGCTCGGGGGTGAGGTATTCGAGGTTCACCAGCTCGCCGCGCCGTTCCTGACACAGCTCCATGAGGGTGCCGGTGTAATCGGTCGGGGTGAGGATCGTGGCTTTCAACCACGGCTCGGCGATCTGTTCGACCTCACTCATCGCGGGCAGATCCGACGGGTTGTCGATGCTGAGCGTCTCCCCGGCGGTGGTGGTCACCTGGTACTGCACCGACGGCGCGGTGGCGATGAGCGACAGGTCGAATTCCCGCTCGAGGCGCTCGCGCACGATCTCCATGTGCAACAGGCCGAGGAACCCGCACCGGAAACCGAACCCCAGCGCCCCGGAGGTCTCGGGCTCATAGGTGAACGACGAGTCGTTCAGCTGCAGCCGGTCCAGTGCTTCTCGGAGTGCCGCGAACTCGTCGCCGTCCACCGGATAGATCCCGCAGAACACCATCGGTTTCGGGTGGGCGTAGCCCTCGAGCGGTTCCGGGGCCGGCCGGGCCGCCTCGGTGACCGTCTCACCGGAACGTGCCTCACCCACGTCTTTCACCCCGGCGATGAGATACCCGGTTTCTCCGGGGCCGAGCTCGTCCACGGGCACCGGCTCGGGCGAGCGCACCCCGATCTCCTCGGCCTCGTGCGTGGTGCCTGCCTGCAGGAAACGCAACTTGGCGCCACTGCGCAGGCGACCGTTCATCACCCGGACCGAGGACACGACCCCGCGGTAGGCGTCGAAGTGGGAGTCGAAGATCAGCCCCTGCAGCGGCGCATCGGCATCGCCGGTGGGGGCGGGGACCCGCTCGATCACCGCATCGAGCAGTTCGGGTACCCCTTCGCCGGTCTTCGCCGAGATCTTCAGCACCGAGTCCGCGGGCAGTCCCAGCAGGCCGGCGATCTCCTCGGCCACCCGTTCGGGTTCGGCCGCGGGCAAATCGATCTTGTTCAAACACGGCACGATCTCCAGGTCGTGCTCCAGGGCCAGATAGCAGTTCGCGAGGGTCTGGGCCTCGATGCCCTGGGACGCGTCCACCAGGAGGATGACGCCTTCGCAGGCGGCGAGGGATCGGGAGACCTCGTAGCCGAAATCCACGTGACCGGGTGTGTCGATCAGATTGATGACGTGGCCCGAGTAGTCCAGCCGGACGCTCTGCAGCTTGATCGTGATGCCCCGTTCCCGCTCCAGGTCCATGGTGTCCAGGTACTGGGCCCGCATGCTGCGGTCGTCCACCGCCCCGCAGACCTGAAGGATCCGGTCCGACAGGGTCGTCTTCCCGTGGTCGATGTGCGCGATCACACTGATGCAACGGAAGTGGTCGAGGTCGGTCATGGTCGGATCCGTCGGCACCGGATGTGGGGAACTACGGAGCGCTCAGCGTACCGATTGCCGCTCCGCACACCCGAAGTACGCTCCCGGGAGCGTTCGGGTCCCGTTCCCGGTTGTGACGCGCGAGGGTGCGGGCCACTAGCGTGGTCGGGCCGTCGTCGAGCTCGAGTCGACGAAGACGAATCTCGAAGAGGACCAGCGTGGCCAACATCAAATCCCAGATCAAGCGCAACCGCCAGAACGAAAAGGCGCGCGAGCGCAACAAGGCGGTCCGCTCGGAGATGCGGACGCGTACCAAGCACGCGGTCGCCGCGATCGACGAGGGTGGGTCCGACGCGGAAGAGGCCGTCCGCCTCGCGGTCAAGCGGATCGACACCGCCGCGGCAAAAGGCGTGATCCACCCGAATCAGGCGGCGCGCCGCAAATCTCGGCTGATGCGCCGGATCAACGCCGACTGACCGCACCGCGGCGGGACCCGCGGGATCCGCGGCCGGCGAGCCGACTCAGGCGGGCCACGAGCACTTCCAGAACCAGTTCGCCCGGCCAGGCGACTCCGCCGCCGCGTAGGGTCAGATCGGCCTGCGCGCACAACTGCACGGCCTTGTGGGCGCCGTCCGGGCCGAGCGCTCTGGCCGCCCCCAATGCCTTCTTGGCGGGAAAAGTCGATCCTTTCATCCCCAGCAGCGCCGCGGCGTCCCGCTCCCCGGCGACGTCCGCGCCGGAGAGTCTGGCGATCCGCAGGTAGTTGTTCGACAGCGTCGCCATGATCTGGAGCGGATGACGGCCACCGCCACCGAGCATCCGGTGGAGCGCGTCGACCGAGGCGGCAGTGTCACCGCGGTCGATCGCATCGGTGAGCTCCCAGGGTGGTACTCCCCCGGCCTGACCGAGAAAGGGCTCGACCGCCGCGGCATCCAGCGTCGCACCCTCGCCGTGGGCCGCGACTAGCATGCGGAGCACTGCGGGAGCACCGGCGAGGTCTTCCCCGACCCGCTCGCGCAGCAGCGCCTGGGCGTCGCGATCCAGGCGCACCCCGGCGTCGGCGAACAACGCTTTCCACCAGCCGTCGCGAGCCCCCTTGGAGGAACCGGGTTCGGTCGTGTGCACCCGCCCTCCGGCGGCTTCGACGGCGGTGGTCAACGATTTGGGCACCGCGGACAATCGC
>CAZEAV010000460.1:0-2772 GCA_964510215.1 uncultured Iamiaceae bacterium | reverse complement strand
ACGGCGCACCCTAGTTGTCACCGGACCCTCGGACGGCGCGCCGGGTCGGCTCGGGATGTCCGAGGTTCCCTTCGCACCCGCCCACCTCACCGTCGGCCGGATCACCAGATGGCTCGTCCGTAGCTGGAAACCGAGGACCACACCCGGTCGACGCGCACGTGTGCGCCGGTGTACGGCGCATCGATCATCAACCCGCCGCCGATGTACACGCCCACGTGGTACGCGGGGCGCCCGAAGAACACCAGATCTCCCGGCTGGATGTCCTTCACGTCGACCGGCGTGGCCCAGGCCTGCTGCGCCTGGGACACTCTGGGCATCGACCGGACACCGGCGGTCTGGAACCCCCGCAGCATCAGTCCGGAACAGTCATAGGAGTTGGGGCCGGTGCCCCCCCAGACATACGGCTTGCCGATCTGGGCGACGATGAACTGCAGCGCGATGACGGTCCGCGGATCGGCCGATGCCGGCACCACGATCGTTCCGACCGGACTCTGCACGCCGGTCGCCCCGTCGGGCAGGTGGACCGAATCGGGCAACTTGTCGAGGGTCCCCGGCGCCAGGTCGGGCATCGAGGCGATCTGTGCCGCCAGGCTGGCCCGATCCGACTTCACCTTCGCCTCGGCATCGGTGACGGCGGACTTCGCGGCTCGTTGTGACGCTTCGGCCTGCCGCAACGCCGCGGTCGCCCGACGATCCTCGGCACGAAGTTTCCCCGCGTGGGCGTGGGTCCTGGACCGGTTCGAACGGGCGTGGCGCACCGCACGGGTCGCATCGGTGATCGTCACCCGCACGTACGCCCGGGACGACAGGGACTTGTCGGTTTCGTCGACCTCGGGAGCCGCATCGGGCGTCTGGTCGGAGCCGTAACCGACATAGGCGTGCAGCGCGGCCGCCCGAAGGATCTTGCGGGTGCGGGCGACGCGATCGGAGGCCCCGTCGTCGATGTCGCGCACCTTTGCATAGGCCCGACTCGCGGCTCGCGCGCGTCGCCGCGCCTGCTTCGTGGCGGCGACGGCCTTCATGTAGGCGATCTTCGCGAGCGACACCTTCCGAAGGTCGCTGTCGACACTGAGCGCGGCGTGGAACAGCGGATCCTCACTCGCCGAGGGAATCAGCGGGGCCGGGGTCGTCGCATAGCCGGTGCCCGTCGGGCCCTCTTCGGGCGCCGCGGCGGTCGTCACCGGGGCACCGGGCGTGGTCGTGGTGGTGGTCGAGCGAGCGGACGTGGTCGTGGTGGCGGCGGCCCTCGTCGTCGGCGGACTCGCGGTGGTGGGAGCCGGAGTCGAGGTTGCCGCAGGGGCCGTGGACGAAGGCGACGTCGGTGAGGTCGGCCCGGGATCGGCAGCGCCTGCGGTGGGCGCGACGCCGATGGACGTGAGGAGGACTGTCGCGACCAGGACCGCAGCATCGGCCCCTGAACGGCGCATCAGTCGTCCTCGCATCCTTCGCTCACTCCCTGTCCGACGGCGTTCCGCCCGGCAGCACCCGGCGCCCGGCCCATCGGCGACTCGGAAACACTAGCAAAGTCTGCCCGTCGGCACTTTTGTCACGCGACTGAAGTGTTCGCGGCCTCCCGGGGTGCCGACTCGGGTCCCACCGGCCACGACGGTACGCTCGGATGTCCCGTTCCGTTCCCGCGACCATCGAGGAGTCCCCCGTGCCGACCACGCCCGGTGTCAATGACCCACATCGCCTCCCGCGCACGGTGGTGCCGAGTCGTTACGACCTCACGCTGGAGCCGGACCTGGATGCAGCGACGTTCGACGGTCGGCTCGAGATCGCCGTCGACCTCGTCGAGCCGCTGGACGAGATCGTGCTGAACGCCGCCGAGCTGGAGATCGACGAGGCCGCCGTGATCTACACCGACGGCACGTCCTCGGAACTCGACGTCGATGCCGTGGTGGCCGACGAACGCATCGTGTGCGTTCCGGCCGACGGCACCGCACCAGCCGGCCCGGCGACCCTGTCCTTCGTCTTCCGCGGGATCCTGAACGACAAGTTGCGCGGGTTCTACCGCTCCACCTTCACCGACGCCCAGGGCACCGAGCGCACGCTCGCCACCACGCAGTTCGAATCCACCGATGCGCGGCGTGCTTTTCCGTGCTTCGACGAGCCGGACTTCAAAGCGGTGTTCTCGATCACGCTGGTCGTCCCCGGGGACCTGTTGGCGATCTCCAATGGTGCCGAGATCGACCGGAGCGATCTCGGTGACGGACGGGTGCGGATCCGTTTCGCCGACACGATCCAGATGTCGACCTATCTCGTGGCTTTCGTGGTCGGCCCGCTGGAGGCGACCGACCCGGTCGATGTCGACGGGGTGCCGCTACGAGTGGTGCATCCCCTCGGCAAAGGCGACCTCGCCAGGTTCGGGCTCGAGATCGGCGCCTCGGCCCTGAAGACGTTCACCGGGTACTACGGCATCGCGTATGCCGGCGACAAGGTCGACCTGGTGGCGATCCCGGACTTCGCGTTCGGCGCGATGGAGAACCTGGGCTGCATCACGTTCCGCGAAACCGCGCTGCTGGTGGATCCCGACGCCGCCACCCAGCCCGAACTCGAACGGGTGGCCGACGTGGTGGCCCACGAACTCGCCCACATGTGGTTCGGCGACCTGGTGACGATGCGCTGGTGGAACGGCATCTGGTTGAACGAGGCGTTCGCCACGTTCATGGAGATGTACGCGGTGGACAAGTTCCGCCCCGACTGGAAACGCTGGTCGACGTTCGCGTTGAGTCGCAGCGCCGCGTTCGACACCGACGCGCTCGCGTCGAC
>CAZEAV010000459.1:0-2776 GCA_964510215.1 uncultured Iamiaceae bacterium | reverse complement strand
TTCGGCATGTCCGCGGAGCTGCCCGGCCAGGCAGCGCGGTACGACCGCGACATCCAGCGGGCGCTGGCGTCGCGGGTGGCCGAGCTGATGTCCCCGGATCCCATCACCACCACCCCGGACGCCACCATGTCCGACGCCGCCACGCGTCTGCACGACGACGACGTGTCCCGATTGGCCGTGGTCGACGATGTCGGCCACGTCGTGGGCATCGTCGCCCGAGGTGACGTGTTGCGGTATCTGATCGGCACCGGTGGCCACTCGAGTGTCGACTGATCCGGTGCGCCCGGCCTGGATCGAGGTCGACCTCGCGGCGATCCGCCACAATGTCGCGTCGCTGCGCGACGCGGCGGCGCCCGCGGAGTTGTGCGCGGTGGTCAAAGCCGACGGGTACGGCCATGGCGCCGTGGCGGTCGCACGCCAGGCGCTCCGGGCCGGGGCGGCGGGGCTGGCGGTCGCGCTCGTGGAGGAAGGGGTCGCGCTGCGCGCCGCCGGGATCACCGCCCCGATTCTCGTGTTGTCCGAGCCGCCTCCCGACGCCCTGGACGATCTGATCGCCCACGATCTCGCCCCGACCCTGTACCGCCGGGAGCTGATCGATCGGGCCGAGGAGGCGGCGCGCCGGGCCGGCGTGACCGTCGGTGTACATGTGTCGGTGGACACCGGGATGCGCCGGGTCGGCGCGGAGCCGGCAGAAGTCCCCGCGCTCGTCGACGCGGTGGTCGCTGCGCCGCACCTGGACCTGGCCGGCCTGTCCACCCATTTCGCCGTGGCGGACGAGCCGGACAACCCGTTCACCGAGGAGCAGATCCGACGGTTCGACCGGGTCCGGGCCGAGCTGGCAGCCCGGAAGCTGCCCACCGGCACGGTGCACGCCGCCAACTCCGCGGCAACCCTGCGCGATCTGGGCACCTACGGCATGGCGCGCTGTGGCATCTCGTTGTACGGGCTCGCGCCCGCGCGGGCGGTCGGTGAGGTGGCCGGACTGCGCCCGGCGCTTTCGTTGCACGCCCGCGTGGCGTTCGCCAAGTGGGTCGATGCCGGTGAGGCGATGTCCTATGGCCTGCGTTACCGCCTGGAACGCCGCTCGCGCATCGCCACCGTGCCCCTGGGTTACGCGGACGGCGTCCGACGGGACCTCGCCGAGCGCGGCGGCCAGGTGCTCATCGGTGGCTGCCGGTATCCGATCGCCGGTACGATCACGATGGATCAACTGCTGGTGGACTGTGGATCCGACGGCCAGGTCGCGGTCGTCGTCGCGGTGGTCCTGCTCGGCGTGCAGGGTTCCGAGTAGTTCACCGAGCAGGAATGGGCGGACCGACTCGCCACGATCACCTATGAGATCGTGTGCGGATTCGGTCCCCGCCTGCCCCGCGTCCACCGCCACGGGGACGCCGGGCAGGATCGTGGCGCGTGAGCCGGTCCGACCGGTGTGCCTCGTTCGGGTCGCACTAACGTCTGGGCGATCCATGACAAGCTCGACAGGAACGCGCAGATGAAGTCTGGAACACGACGACTGCTCTGGCTCGGGGCGGTGGGCGCCGGTGTCGGCTATGCGTTGGGCCCCGGCCGCCGCAATGCCGCCCGGCGGGTGGCCGGGCGAACGCGTGGCGACATCGACGACGACTGGTTCGATCTGCCCGAGAGCGTCGAGCATTTCGACGTCGGGACCCACGACGGTGGTTCGGTGCATGTGCTCGAATACGGTCGGGGCCGACCGCTGGTGCTGCTGCACGGGGTGACCCTGGCGGCCGAGGTGTGGGCGCCGATCATGCACCTGGCCGGCGACCGCTTCAGGATCATCGCCCTGGACGTCCGCGGCCATGGCGCTTCGGTGGTGGGTGACGACGGGGTCGGTCGGGTGGCGGCCGCGCACGATCTTGCGACCGTGTTCGAGGAACTCGACCTGCACGACGCGGTGGTCATGGGGCATTCCATGGGCGGCATGATCCTCGGTCGGTTCTGCGGGGATTTCCCCGAGGTGCTGCGCGAGCGGGTTGCCGGCCTGGTGTTCATGGACACCGCGGTGTCCCAGCTCATCCCGCCGATGATGGCCCCCGCGGTGGACCGGGCGGGGAAAGCGATTCTGGCCCGCGAGGCGGCCGGGCACGTCGCGCCGAAACCCCATCCGGACATCGAGCTGCTGGCCACGCGCGTCGCGTTCGGCCGCCGGCCGTCGGGCAAGGCGGTCCGCATCACCACGCGCCTGGGCCACGACCTGCCCGATGCGTACCGGTCGAAGTTGTGGATCGACCTGTTCGCCACCGACAACCGCGACGGCCTGGCCAGGGTCACCCAGCCGGCCACGGTCATCGTCGGGGCGCTCGACGCACTCACACCGGTCTGGGCGGCCCGACGGATCATGGCGAACCTGGCTGACGGCGAACTGGTGGTGTTGCCCGGCGTGGGCCATCAGTCGATGCAGGAGGCCCCGCGAGCCGTGGTCGATGCGCTGGATGATCTGGTCACGCGCATCGACACCCGAGCGTCCGCCCCGGCGACGCGCTGAGTACCATGCGCGGATGGGTCGCCGACGCATGAGCGACCTGCCCGACGAACTCGTCGAAAAGCGAGGTGATCGCGATGCCCCGGACGCGTAGACCCCATGTGCTGACTGGCACCAGGGCCATCCCCCTCATTGCGGGCGTTGCCATCGCTGCGCTCGCACTCGGGTCCTGCCAGGCCGGCTCGTCGACCGCAACCCGAACCGCGCCAGCCCACACAGATGGCTCGACAGCCCCGTCGGTCGCGCCCTCGACCGCCCCGGAGACGGACACGG
>CAZEAV010000458.1:0-2785 GCA_964510215.1 uncultured Iamiaceae bacterium | reverse complement strand
TAGGCGGGGACGAACACCCGCGGGTCGTCGCGCAACGCCGGCGCCTCTTCGGCGTCGGGCAGGATCACCACCACCTGGCCGCGGTCGTCGACCACGGCGGTGACCTGCGGGCTCTGGATGAGGTGTTCGTCGATCGGCTCCGTGGCGTCGGGAGCCTGCACCACCGCGACGGCAACGAGGCGAAGCTCAGCCACATCCGTGACCTCACCGAACGCCTGACCGCGGCCGCGTTGGCAGCAGAAGATCTCGCGAGCCAACAGGTGTGTGCCGATCCGAAGATCACCCGGCGAGCCCGCGACAAGGTGCTGAAGATGGGCGACGTCGAGGAGCGGGCGAAGACGCCGGCGATGACCGACACGCCGAGGCACCGGTTCAGCGACCGGGCGCGGCGGGGCCATTGGGCCGCATTCCCCTCGGGTCCCCAACGGTTCTGCACCAAGTTCGGATCGACGGTGGAACGCAACGGGTTCGTGTCCGAACGCCAGAGTCTCGGGGTGGCCCGGCGCCTCGGAAGGTGACGTCGCGTGGGCGTTGGACCTGGCATCGCGCGCGGTGGAGGCCGTCGGGGCGACGTTGGACGATCGGTGACTACGGCGTCGTCGGTGGGAGCGGGATTTCGATCAGTGGCCGGTCGGCGATGGTGTCGTGGAAATCGCCCTTGCCGGCGGTGAGCCAGTCGGCGTCGCGAATCGTCACTTGCACACCCCGCCCGAGTCGGCGCTCGAGGTCGTGGACCGACTCGTAGAGACGGTCACGGCCCGGTATGCCGAGGACGAGGACATCGATGTCCCCGACCGACAGGGAGCCCTTGATCCCGTGGCTCCGTGGTGCACTGGGTGTCCCGGAGCGGCACGGGAGCAGGTCGGGTACCATGTCCCCATGGCAGCAACGCGTGAAGTCGAGTTCGTTTTCGAGCCTGACGCCGACGGCGGCTACCACGTGTACGCACCGGACCTTCCCGGACTCCACACCCAGGGCGCTTCGATCGAAGATGCAACGGCGAACGCCCGGGAGGCCCTCGAGCTGTACGTCGAGGGACTTCGGGACGATGGACTGGAACTCCCAGAGGGCATCGTTCGTCGGACGCTCCCACTGCCCGCGTGAGTGATCGCCTTCCGGTCGTCTCGGGAGCCGAACTCGTCAAGGCATTGGGTCGACTGGGATGGTACGTCGCCCGTCAGCGAGGCAGTCACGTTCGCCTCAAGCACGCGGATCATGGGAAGCCATTGGTCGTTCCGCTTCACCCGAGCTGAAACGGGGCACGTTGGCCGCGATTCTGCGGGACGCAGAAGTGACGGTCGACGAGTTGCGTCAGCATCTCTGAGTCGCCCCCGCCGATCGTCACTCGATGGCCGGCGACGCCATCCGCGACCAAGGCGACGACGCCCGCCGGATGACAGCGCTGACCGAATGTCAGGGCGAGGGGGCCAGAGGCTCAGCTTCCAGGAGAGGATCGTGTCGAATCAGGCCAGCGGGGGACACGGCGGTGGGTTCTGAGGTGTCGGGCCGGGTCGGAAGAGGATGTCCAGCACTTCGGGGGCTTGGCGCCGCGTCCCAGGGTCATCAGACCCGATATAATCGCGCTTATTGCACCTCATGAGCGCGGGTCGGAGGCGTTGCTCGACGCGGTTCGTCGGCGCCGATCGGCGATGGAACAGCACATGGCGCGGGCGCGTCTGGAGCGGGTTCGCCTGGAGGTCGCGATCGTGGAAGCACACGAGGCAGGTGCGACGCAGGTGGCCATCGCCGAGGCCGCCGGGGTGAGCCAGCCGTATGTGTCTCAGGCGCTCGCCAAGCGTGTCGGCCGATTCATACCACGCACACCACTGGGGGAACGCCTCGCGATGCATCGTGGCGAGGTCGAGGCCGTGCTCGCTCGCTTCGGGGCGTCGAATCCGGCGGTGTTCGGCAGCGTGGCACGTGGGGACGACGGGGACGGCAGCGATGTCGACCTCTTGGTCGATCTGCCCGATGATGTCGGTCTGTTCGGCCTGGGCGAGTTGGAGTCCGCGTTGGCCGAGCTGTTGGGCGCGGATGTCGACGTGGTGCCTCGTCGGCTGGTGCGCGATGCGGTCGAGCCTGCGATCGCGGCCGACTTGGTGCCCCTGTGAGCCGAGACGACGCGACCTGAGACGGCCTTCGCCGGATCGTCGAGGCCCGTGAACACCTGGCGATCTTGCGTTCCCACCTGACCCACGCAGGTCTGGACGATGCCGTGGTGTTCGATACCGTGTGCTTGCGGCTGGCGGCTGCGATCGAGTGTGTGGGCGCGATCGACTCGGCGGCCAGGGACGAGATCTTCGGCTCTTCCTGGCCGGCCATCGCAAGCGCTCGGAACCGGATTCCGTACAGCTATGTTCGGGTCGATCGCGCGGTCATCGAGGCGACGGTGGCTGCGGATCTGCCGACCTTCGAAGCGCAACTCGACTCGCTCGAACGGCGACTCCGCATGAAGCGGTCGTGACGTGATCGTGCGGTTTGGCGGCGACCTATCCGTGTGGCCCACTTGGCGCGTGCCCGCGGGCTCGGGCTGTGAGTCGCGCGCTCGCGGGTTCAGTCGAAGCGGTAGCGGCTGGTGGGGATGACGTCGAGGCGGTCGTAGTCGAGGAAGGTCGAGGTGCTCGCCACCATGCGGGAGGTATGGGCGGCGAGGCGCTTCTCGTCGCCCACCGCGTCGAAGAACACGTGCGGGTCGGTCATCGCCGCTTCGGGAAAGCACTCTTCTACGATCCCGTCGATCGGGTCGAGCCCGTTGGTTCCGCTGGTGACCTCGGCCCCATCGGTC
>CAZEAV010000457.1:0-2786 GCA_964510215.1 uncultured Iamiaceae bacterium | reverse complement strand
GGGAACAGCCAGCCGATGTAGCAGATGATGCTGTCGGCGATGTGGGCGATGTAACGCACGATGCCCATGCCGCCGCCGATCAACTCACCGGTGTCCGCTTTGATCACCTTGGTGCCGGCGACCTTCTTCCCGATGCTCTGACCCGTCTGACCGTTCAGGTAGGCCATGTAGAACACCCAGACCAGCGACACGATCCACAGGATGATGCCGAGGACGTCGCTGATCGCGAAGAAGATCGCACAGACGATCCACGGGGCCACGAAGTCGATCAGAGCGCCGAGCACGCGCGTGCCCCAGTCCGCGAGCGGTTGGCCGCCCGGCCCGACGCCTGCCATGGCCGGAGCGCCCATCGGCGCGCCGAAACCGCCCTGAGCCTGGCCCTGAGGCGGGAATCCCTGGGAGGCTGCCGGCCCCTGAGGCGCCGCGGTCTGCTGGGCGCCGGGGGCCTGCTCTGGTGGATACCACTTTCCGTCCGAGGCCTGCCACCACCCAGGACCCTGTGATACGTCGCTCATGCCCGCACTTTCCTTTCGATTCCGTCGATGCCGTTCGGGGCAGGCTAGTGCATGGGACCCGTTCTGTCGCCGTCCGCGGGGTGATTCGGCGATGGGTTTGCGTCACAGCCTGCCGATCATCTGCCCAACAGATACACGGTCCACACGGCCCCGCCGAGGACCACCGAACACAGCGCCGGCAACGCGGCGTTCCAGGCCCGGTAGCGCGCCCTCGGGCTCGAGCGCCCGTCAGCGAAGCGATCGGTCGCCGAACGGCCGACCGCGAGGACCGCGGCGCAATGGCCGACGAGCAGGACCCCGCCCTGGATCAGCCCCAACGCGAAGGCCGAGACGGGCTGCAGTGAGACCTGCCAGTACACGGTGCCGAACAGGTCCCAGCCCTGAGCGAAGGGATCGGACGCCAGCACGGCGAGGTTCTGTGCCTGGATCAGCCCGACGGGAATGCCCGTGGCGAGCAGCACCGATCCGGCGACCGGGGCGAGATCCGCCCCGAGCGGATGCGCGCCACGCGCTGAGCGGGCCCGCTCCACCGGGAGCTGGACGACCCTCCAGAGGGCCCCGATGCCGACCGCGTAACCGACGAACATCGCCATGACGACCAGCGTGTCGACCCATTCGCCGTGGTCGGCCGAGAACGTGACGAACCACGCGGCGGTGGCGGTGCGGTCGGCCGCGACCGCGGCGAGCACCCCGATGGCGATCGTTTCGGTCCGCAACCTTCCTCGGCGCTCGACGGTTCCGGCCCGGGCCCGTCGCCGATGGAAGATCGCACCGGTGAGATCGAGGGCGACGGGCAAAGGGTTGGCGGCACGCAGCGCCGCGGTGCCCCCCTGCCAGGCGATCCCGACCATGACGATGCCATAGCCGGTCAGCCACACGGCCAGATGCCGCGGATCGTCGCCTCTGGTCCATGCCACCCAGACCACCACGTAGGCGACGAACACCGCAGCCGGCACCCACGACGGGACCCGCGACGAACGGGGCCCGCGCCGCTCGGCGATACGGGCCGCGAGCGCGAACGGGTCGAGTGCCCACCAGAGCGGACCGGCCAGAAGTGCGAGCCCGCCACCCATGCCCCAGGCCACACCGACGAGCGCGAGCGGCGCCACGTTCTGCGCGATCGACGCCGGCCCGAACCAGCAGAACGCGGTCAGCGACCAGAACGCAACGGCAGTCACGACATCGGCCGCCCACCGGATCACGACGGTCGCGCGACCGGTGGGGGGCCGAGCCCCCGAACCGGGGGCCGACGGGGCGACGACCGACGGCGGAGCCGATTCGACGTGACGGCTGCGCGACCAGAGCATCGTGATCGCCCCGGCCGCGAAGATCCCGTACGCGACGGCCCAGGCAGGCATGTTCAACACGGCGGTCCCGCGCGCACCGAAATGGGCGAAGACCATGGCGGCAATCTAGTGGTGGTCCAAATCCGGGATTGCCTCGCCCCGGATCATGCGTCGTGTGCGACGGCCCATGTGAGCAGCGTCGGACCGCGGGCGCGACACTGGTCACCATGGTCGGCGTACGCGCGATCCGTGGATGATGAAGCCCGACGCACTGCTGCTCTATCCCGGGGCCGGGAGCGACTGCGCCCACCACACGCTGGTGGTGCTGGAGGATCATCTGGCGCCGCTCCCGGTCCACCGCCGTGATTTCCCCTATCGAGCCCAACGACGGGGTCCTCCCGACCGGGCGCCGAAACTGATCGAGGCGATCACCACCGAGGCGGGAGTGCTGGCCGCCGGCGGTGTGGAAGGGCTCGTGGCGGGCGGTCGGTCGATGGGTGGCCGCATGTGTTCGATGGCGGTCGCGGCGGGGCTCCGGGCAACCGGACTGGTGCTGTTGAGCTATCCGTTGCACCCGCCCGGCCGACCCGAACGGTCACGGGTGGAACACTTCGGCGGCCTCGACGTGCCGTGCCTGTTCATCTCGGGCACCAAGGACCCCTTCGCCACCCCCGAGGAACTGGGCGACGCCGTGCGGGCGATCCCGGGCCCGGTGACCCTGGCCTGGCTGGAAGGCCAGCGACATGATCCCAAAAGGTGCGACCGCACCATCGCCGCCATCGTGGCCGACTGGCTCGGTGGCCTGTGAGCGGTACGCGTCGCTGCTGAGCTCCCTCGGCGAGGGCCGTGGACACCGCGGCCTCGGCCGTCGGCGGTGCGACCGATTCCGGTCCGGGCCCCCGTGGGCCGCGAACGATCAGGACTCGATCGTGACCGGTGTGCCCAACGGGAGGATCTTCGCCAGCTTGGTGATGTCGGAATTGTG
>CAZEAV010000456.1:0-2786 GCA_964510215.1 uncultured Iamiaceae bacterium | reverse complement strand
CCCCAACAGGCGGTGGCGATCGCTTCGGTGGCCGATGCCGTGAACACCACCGACCGGCTCCGACATCCCAGGAGCCCTGCGAGTCTGGACCGGGCCTGCTCGAGTGCCTCACGGGCAGCCATGCCCTCGGCGTGGACCCGACCGGGGTCCACCGAGGCTCCGTCCAGGGCCTCGAGCAGCGCCGCCCGGCCTTCGGGCCGCAACGGCACACAGGAGGCGTGATCGAGATAGCTGCGGGACACCGTTCAGCCCGTCATGCCGGGGGTGTCGGGATCCAGCGTGGTCGAGGTGGTCGTGACCGGCACCACCCCGCAGTGTGCCGCGGCGTAGAGGTCCAGCACACGTTGGGAGGGGGCGACTCTCGCCGTGGCCGACCGGTAGCGGCGCAGCGCGGTGGTGGCAGCACTTCGGGTCTTGGCATCATCGAGCTTTTTGCGCAGGGTGTGCAGGGGGGCGATCACCTTGTCCACCCTGGGCGCGATGGACTCCGGGGCGCGCTCGGCCGCGTCGGAGGCGGCGTCGTCGATCGCGGCGATCTGTCGACGTAGGGTCGGAATGGAGACCTCGTCGGGGTCGGCGAGGTGGGCGGCCCGCTTCGCCACACGGACGTACGCCGAACAGAAATCGCCGACGTCGCGTTTGGGACCCGACGAGCATCCGGCCGCGATCAGCGCCGCCGCCAGAAGCGTCACGATCGGAATAACCAGATGTGCCCGTGGCAACGGGTTGATCGAACGAGGAATGGGCACGGGACTTCATCATGGCAAATCGCGGCCCCGGCGAGCGGTGTCCACAGCACCCGAACCGGTAGCATGGCACGACCCGAAGCGATGAAGGGACACGGTGTGGACGTACGTCTGGGAGTCAGCTACAGCCCGAAGGATCTGACCGTCGAGCTCGACGACGACGCCGAAGCCGACCAGGTGCGCGCCGATCTGGAGTCGGCGATGGCCGCCACCGACGGCGTCTTCTGGTTGACCGACCGACGCGGTCGGGTCATCGGTGTCCCGGTCGCCAAGCTCAGCTTCATCGAGATCGGCAGCCCCGATTCGGCGCACCGCATCGGGTTCGGCTCCTAAAGGGGCGCTGCGGCGACGCTCCGGGTGAGCTGATGACCTCGCGAGGGTTGCATCTGCTGGACCGCAAGCTGCTGTTCGTCACCGGAAAAGGTGGGGTCGGCAAGACCACGGTCGCCGCGGGACTGGCCCTGCTCGCCGCCGGGCGTGGCAAGCGGACGCTGGTGTGCGAGGTCGACGCGAAAGGGAACCTGGCGACCTTCCTGGAGGTCGGATCCCTCGCGTTCGAGCCGCGCGTGGTGCAGGACAACCTGTCCGCCATGTGCATGCAGACCGAGGAGTCGCTCAAGGAGTACCTGCGCCTGCAGCTCAAGGTCCCGCTGCTGGCACGGATCGGCCCGCTGGCCCGCACCTTCGACTTCATCGCATCGGCGGCTCCGGGTGTGAAGGAAATCCTCACGGTCGGCAAGTTCTGTTGGGAGGTGCTGGAGGAGAACTACGACCTGGTGGTGGTCGATGCCTCGGCGAGTGGACACGTCGTCGGACAGCTCGCCGCGCCCCAGGCGATCAACGAACTCGTCCAGGTCGGACTGGTGCGCAACCAGACGTCCTGGATGCTCGACATCCTCGGCGACGAACACACCACCGGCGCGGTGATCGTGGCCGCGCCCCAGGAGATGCCGGTCGCCGAGACCATCGAGCTGTCCGAGCGGTTGGCGAACGAGACCAACGTCAATTTGGCAGCCGTGATCGTCAACCGGGTCCTGCCCGAGCTGTTCACGTCCTCGGAGGAGAAGATCTTCGACGCGTTGTGCGAAGGGCCTGCGGCCTCGGCCCTGGCCGCGCGCGCCGACGACAACCTCGCGCCCATCCTGGACGGCGCCCGGCTGGCCGTGACACGACGGCGGAGCCAGGCTCGCCATCTGGCGCGCCTGCGCGACGAACTGGGGGATGCGGTGGGAGTGTTGAACCTGCCCGAGTTGTTCACGCGGGCCCACGGGGTGCGCGTGTCGAACCTGGTCGCCGAGCGCCTCGGCGAGGAACTGGACTGAAGCATGGCCCGACGAGGAACCCCGACCTCCGGCGCGGCCAAGACCGCCGATTCCATCGAAGCGCTGGCGGCTTCCCGAGAGGTGCTCGTGTCGTGTGGATCGGGAGGAGTCGGGAAGACCACCACGGCGGCGGCGATCGCGGCCATGGCGGCTGTTCACCAGGGCGGCAAGGTGCTGGTACTCACCGTCGATCCGGCGCGTCGACTGGCGAACGCGATGGGGATGCAGCGGTTCGGCAACGTCGAGACACGTATCGATCCCGAGGCGTTCGCCTCCGCCGGGGTGAAACCACGTGGCGAGCTGTACGCGGCGATGCTGGACACCAAGGCTTCCTGGGACGACCTGGTCCGCCGTCACGCCCCGGACGCCGGCGTCCGCGAGGCGATCCTGTCCAACCCGCTGTACGCGAACATCTCGGGCCGGTTCGTCCAGAGCCACGACTACATCGCGATGGAACGCCTCTTCGACATCCATTCGTCTGGGCGTTACGACCTGATCGTCGTGGACACCCCGCCGACGCGCAATGCCATCGATTTCCTGGCCGCACCGGAGCGGATGGCGGACTTCTTCTCGTCCAGGCTGTTGCGTTGGTTGACCGCGCCCTATCAGTCGCACCTGTTCACGCTGGCGTCCAAGCCGTTCATGAGCGTCGCGGACCGCATTCTGGGCTCGCAGTTCCTCGCCGACATCGCCGAGTTCTTCATGCTGTTCCAGACCA
>CAZEAV010000455.1:0-2790 GCA_964510215.1 uncultured Iamiaceae bacterium | reverse complement strand
CGGTCGCTGCGAATCGATGTGTTCTGGGCGTTGACCCGGGCGCTGGGGGTCGATGCGGGCGCTGTGCTGGCGGACGCGGAACGTGCCTCGGGGCATGGGACGGCGGCGCACCTGGCCCCGGTGACGGTGGATGTGGTGGCGTTGCAGGCGAGCGACGAGCCGAGGCTCGGCCCGGTGCGGCGCTGGTTCGCATTGCGGCTGCAGCGCCATGGAGCGCGGCTGGCGGTGCAGTCGGTCACCCTTGATCAGGCCGCGCTCGGTGCGCTCGCGGAGCTGATGGGAGTCTCGGCTGCGGAGTGCCAGGCGCTGTTGGCGGACGTGGCGCCCGCCGGTGGCGTCGAGGGAGCGGACGCGGAGGAGGCAGTTGTCGACGACGCTGCCGCGTTGCGGGCTTCGGTGGTCTCGGCCGGCTGAGACCCGAGCGAGCGGATTCGACTCGACGAAGGACGCGCTGCTCTGCAGAGGACGCGGCTTGACCGGTCTGGCTGGCCTGTCGCGCCCGGGCCGATGCGACGGCATCGTCCCGTTCCGGACCGTGCCCGGAAGAACACACTATGTAATCACAGTGCCGGGATGGCTTCGGACTCGTCACCGGTGCGGACCTATGAGCGCGCCGCGCCAATCGCGGCCGACTGATAACGGTCTGTACGCACCGTGACGTCGCGATTACGGACTGATGACAAAACGGCACACTAGTGCATGAATGTCACCCGCAGGACCGCGCGTGTCACTCGAATGCCGGAATACAAGTGACGAAAAGCAAGGCAGAATCTACGTCGTGGCGTTTGCGTCGCTTGTCGAGGAACACCACGATTCGTAAGGAAGCAGTCGCAGCGTTCGCCCGTTCGGGGGAGATCCGGGCAAGGGACGCGACCGAGGTGGGGAGCAGGACATGTCCAGGCATCGCAAGGCCACGGCCAATCGGAAGCCGCTCTGGCGGGTGGTCTCCGCGCTCACAGGCGTGATCGCGCTGGTGGTCGCCATGGCGGTCACCGGATCGACGGCGCAGGCCGCGACGTCGCCCTACCAGGTGAGCGCGCGCGTCGTCGCGCCGGACGATGCGCTGCCCGCCAAGGGGGCCGCCGCGGCAGCGTTGGACCTACCGCCGCTTGCGTCCGGCTCGACCATCGACCCAGGCACCCAACTCGCGTATGTGCTGCAGCTGACGAATACCTCCGCGGACCCCACCGCGTCGGACGTGTCGGTGTCGGACGACATCTCATCCGTGCTGTCTCACGCGACGATCACCACCTCTAAATCGGCGCTCGCGGAGCGCGGCCTGTCGGTCGACGAGTCGGCCGGCACCCTCACCTGGACGCCCGTCACCCCACCGGCGGCCGGCCAGGTGGCTTCGACCGTGTTCGAGGTATCGGTGAATGACGACGTCGTCGGAAACGCGGACCTCACGACGAAGGCCTCGCTCGATGGCGAGAAGTGCTCTGTTGATAGTGACTGCGCGACGTCGTTGACGGTGGCGGGTGCGCCCGTCCAGGTCGACGAACTCGCTGCCGATGAGGAATCGGCTGACGACGAAACGACCGATGCAGACGATGCGCGTGCCGATACGTCGTCCTCCGAGTCCGCGAGTTCCGAAGATGAGGCCAGTTCGTCCGAGTCCACAACCCCGAGCGGGGCCCCCGATCCTTCGACGGCGACCGAGCCGTCCAACTCCTCTGAGATCGATGGCGCGGCCTCGGAGTCCGAGGACACGACCTCGACCGAGGACACCCCGACGGAGGGCACGAGCACTGTGACGACCATCCAGGCTCCGGCGACCACGTCATCGGCGGCCCAGGCCGAATCTGAAACGGCAGGTACCGAGTCATCGACTGACTCCTCAGGCGAATCCTCTGCGAGCACACACCTGAACTCGTCGATTCAGTCGACGGAAGAGTCGGATGCGACTGGCCCGACCTCGAAGTCGGGTCCGCAGGCCCGTTCGCTGTCGATTCCCGGGAGTTCGGGCGGCTTCCAAACGATGTCGACGCCGAAGGCCAGTGGCCCGTGGACGCTGTCGAAATCTGCTGACCCGGATTCGGGCTCCACTGTTGACCAGGGCGACAAGATTACGTACACGCTGACCGCGACGAACAGTGCGGAAGGCAGTTGCGACAGGTCCTCCAGCTCCGGTTGGTGTCGGGACTGGAGCGATGGTGATGCGGTCACCGGAGCGACCGCTACCGACAATATTTCTGCGCTGATCAATGCTGGTGCCACGTTCGACGGCACTTTTTCCTACGACGGTGGCAATGACGCGAAGTCCGCGACGTACGACCAGTCGACTCACGTGATCACGTGGAAGCCATCTAGCATCCCAGGGGCCAGTCATCGTTGGTATGGCTGGGAGGACGGCAGCGTCAGCGTCAGTTTCACGATCGACACGAGCGATGTCGATGTGTCCGGCGGAAACGTGCCACTAACCAACAAGGCTACGGTGAGTGACAACAAGGGCTCATGCGACTCGAGCAGCGCATGCGAGACCACTCACATCATTAAGAAGGCTCCGCCAACGCAAATCGTCGTCCACGCCTCCGGCGACCGGACTGGCATGAGCTCGACTGCGCCTCTGGCCGGTGTGGAGTTCACAGCGCACCGTACGAGTAGCGGGTCGGAGTCAGACGTGACATGCACGACCGATTCGAGTGGAAGCTGCCCCCTGCTCGTACGGCCGAGCAATAACGGCTCGAAGTACACTATCTCGGCGTCGAGTGCGCCGCAGGGTTGGTACCTGAACCCAAAGCTTGGCGCTGGTAGCAGCACTAGTGTCAGCGCGTACGACTACGAGTGGCA
>CAZEAV010000454.1:0-2804 GCA_964510215.1 uncultured Iamiaceae bacterium | reverse complement strand
CCCGAACACGTCGCAGCCCGGGCCGTGCTCGAGCTCATCGGAGCAATCGACACGACACTGGTCGAGATCGGGCGGCTCGCTGGGGCGCTCCCCCGACCACCGACGAGCGTGATCGTATTCGGCTCCTTTGCACGTCGGGAAGCAGATGCCACAAGCGACATCGATGTGGTGGTGGTTCGCCCCACGGGCATCGACGAGGACGACGATGCCTGGACGGACGCGCAACAGCATTGGCGCAGCGACGTTCGACGATTCACGGGCAATCGTGTGGAACCACTCGAAGTGAACCTCGACGAGGCAGCTAGAAAGCTCGCAAGTCGCTCCCAGGTGTGGGCAGACATCCGCAGGGATGGTTGCGTTGTGCACGGCCTGAGCATCGACGAGATCCGCGTGGCAGGTCATGCCTAGGGCACCACGGACACGGTCGGTGTCGCCTGCACAGGTGCGTTCGTATGTTGCCAAGGCACGGGAATTCGCCGATGCGGCAGCAGCCGATCTCGCCGCAGGCCGCAACATCGCCGCCACGAGCCTGGCCATCCATGCCGGCATCAATTCGGCAGATGCGGTCTGCGGGGCTCGCATGGGCAAGCGCGCTGCCGGGGAAGACCACGACCAGGTACTCGCACTTCTCCGCGAGGCCGGAGCGGATGGTGCCGAGGTGGCACGCGAGTTGCGCCGTCTCCTTCCGCTCAAGACGAAGACCGAATACGAACCGGACGATGTCGCGCCTTCGGTGGTATCTCGGGCAGTCGAACGGGCGCAGCGTTGCGCGGCCGTCGCCCGCAGGGTCGCCGCATCCGACTGACGACCGTGACGAATATCGGTCACCGGTGAGCATTGGGCGGCAGAATCAGGCGATTGTCGGAGGGGACGCGATGGCGGGCGGCGATCAGGGGTACTTGCGCGACGTGCAGTACGCGACGAGCCAAAACTTGAGTGCCCGGGCTCGCCTCTACGCTGAATACGGGACGTCGACATTGCCGTTCCACGACTGGGAGACCCGATTGATCGACTGACCACCAGCCGGTTCGGTCCTCGAATGCGGCTGTGGAAGCAGCCGGCTCTGGGAGACGACCGAGCTGGATCGGTCGATGACGCCGACGTTGACCGATCTGTCGCCGGGCATGGCGGCCGAAGCCGTCGAACGGGCACGGGCCGCCGGCTTCGCGGCCGTCACCGGCCGTGAGTGCGACGTCCAGGATCTGCCGTTCTCCGATTCCTCGTTCGACGTCGTCGTCGCGAACCACATGCTCTACCACGTGCCCGATCCGGAACGGGCGCTCACCGAGGTCGCCCGAGTCCTGGCGCCCGACGGTGTGTTGCTCGCCGCGACGAACGGGCACGGCCACACGCAAGAGATCGACGAACTGGTCGCGGCGTGCTTCGGCGAGCGCACCGGTGGCCTCTACGACGTGTTCGGCATCGACTCGGGAGAGCGCAAGCTCCGGATGCACTTCGCGCACATCGTCTGGCACGTCTCCGACAACGACCTCGTAGTGACTGACCCTGACGCCGTCATCGCGTACGGAATGTCGTATCCACCCGGATCCGAGGGCACCGAAGCCCAGCGCGAACGCTTCGCCGACGCGGTCCGCGTCGCATTCGCCGGCTGCAGCCTGCGGATCCACAACCGGTCCGGCGCGTTCGTGTGCCGCGAGCCCCGCGCGTAGGCCTCACCCGCCGACCGCGGCGGCGAGGTGTTCGCCGGTGAGGGTCGACGCGTCGGCGACCAGCTCGGCCGGCGTGCCCTCGAACACCACCCGACCGCCGTCGTGGCCCGCGCCGGGGCCGAGGTCGATGATCCAGTCCGCGTGGGCCATCACGGCCAGGTTGTGCTCGACGACGATCGCCGAATGGCCCTCGTCGACGATCCCGTCCAGTAGACCCAGCAACCGATCCACGTCAGCGAGGTGCAGACCGGTGGTCGGTTCGTCCAACACGATCACGCCGGCCGTGCCGCCCAGATGCGTCGCAAGCTTGAGACGCTGACGCTCCCCACCCGACAGCGTGGGCAACGTCTGGCCCAGGTGCACATACCCCAGGCCGACGTCCACCAGCCGGTCGAGAATCTTCGCTGCAGCCGCCACCCGCGTCTCGGCGTCGCCGCCGAAGAAGGCCGCGGCTTCCGACACCGGCATCTCCAGCACATCCGCGATCGAGCGTCCGCCGAAGGTGAGCTCGAGCACCGCGGGCCCGAAGCGGCGCCCCTCGCACTCCTCACACGGCAGCGCCACATCCGCCATGAGTGGCAGGTCGCTGTAGATCACGCCGAGTCCGTTGCAGGCCGCACACGCACCCTCGGAGTTGGGACTGAACAGCGCCGGTTTGGCGTCGTTCGCTTTCGCGAACGCCTTGCGGATCGGGTCGAGTGCCTTGGTGAACGTCGCGACCGTCGACCGCCGCGACCCGCGGATCGCGGACTGGTCGACCAGCGTCACCTCGTCTCGCCCGGCGATCGCGTCGGCGATCAGCGACGACTTGCCCGACCCCGCGACCCCGGTCACCACACACAACACGCCGAGGGGAACATCGACGTCGACGTCGCGCAGGTTGTGCCGCGCTGCGCCGCGTACCTCCAACGCACCCGTGGCCTCCCGCACCTCGTCCTTCACCCTGACCCGATCCGCGAGGTGGCGTCCGGTGCGCGTGTCGGCATCTCGCAGGTCGTCGAAGGTGCCGGTGAACACGACCTGCCCGCCGTCGGTCCCCGCGCCGGGGCCGAGGTCGACCACGTGGTCGGCGATCGCCAGGATCGCCGGGTCGTGTTCGACCACCAGCACCGTGTTGCCCGCGTCGCGCAAGTT
>CAZEAV010000453.1:0-2805 GCA_964510215.1 uncultured Iamiaceae bacterium | reverse complement strand
CTACCCCGACGACGGCGGCGGCGGGGTCTTCACCACGGCCCACGACGGCGAAGGACTCGTCGCCCGGCAGAAGGACGTCCAGGACACCCCCACCCCGTCGGCGAACAGTGCCGCGGCCGTGGCGTTGGCACGACTCGGCGCCATCGTGACCGAGGAACGGTATCTGCAGGCGGCGCGCGGGGTGTCGGCGCTGACCGGACGGTTCGCCGGCCAGCACCCCACGGCTTTCGCACACCTGCTCGCCGCGATCCCGCTGCTCGACCCGGGCACGACAGAGGTGACGATCTCGGGATCCGGTGAGGCCTCCGACGCGCTGCTCGCGACCTACCGCGCGACCTGGCGACCAGACGCGGTCGTCCGCTACGAACCGGACGCGGAGCCGAGCGCGATGGTCTGTCGCAACCAGGTGTGCGACCTGCCCACCACAGACCCCGGAGTGCTCGCCAGCTCACTCGGCGACTGACAACAGCACGCGTCGTCGCCACAGTCTCACCACCGACCGCGGTGGATGACGCCGTCGCGGCGGGGGCGGGTGGCCGATCGGCCCGGCGGTTCCGGGCCGTCCGCACGGTGGCCGATGGCGACGGTCCCCGCCGCGCGCCGTCCCGCGGGCACGCCGAAGGCGTCCAGCACCGCTTCTTCATGGTCGAACAGCCCGAAGAAGCAGGCGCTCAGCCCTGCGTCCTCGACGCCCAACAGCAACGTCTGGGTCGCCATGCCCGCATCGACCCACCAGTACGGCACCGCCCACGCGTCCTCACCCACACCGAGCCCGGTCCGTGCCTTGTCGGCTTCGGCGTACCTCGTCACGTAGGCGTCGGGTTCGGTGAGCACGACCACGAGCACCGGCGCGGCGAGCAGTCCCTGATGGGTGAACTCCGTGCGCCGTTCCCCCAGGGTGAGCGACCAGTACCGTCCGGTCGCCTCGGGCGTGTCGAGCACGAGCCAGTTCAGGCCCTGGGCATTGCCCGCCGAGGGGGCTCGGCGGGCGAGGTCCAAGGTCGCATCCAACCACTCCGGATTCACGGGCGCGTCGGCGAAGACGCGGCGCATCCGTCGTGCGCGGACGATCGCGGAAAGTTCCCGTTCCCCGGGGCCGAGGCCGGCCGCGCCCTGCCCGCTCACCGGTGGCCCTCCCCGATTCGGCGAATCAGCCGCCGAGCTTCTCCAGGTCATCCGCGAGTGCCCAACCGAATCCGACCAGCAAGCTGCCCGAGGCCGGGTCGACCTTGTCGAACAGCTTGGCGACATCGGCGTCGATCGACTCGGGTTTGAGTGCCTCATAGGAGAACAGCACGGGAGGCGTGTCATCGGTCTTCGCGATGAACGCGCGCTCGTCGTAGCCCTTTGCAGACAACCCGAAGCGCTTGAGCAGCCGCTTCCCCCAAGCCCGTTCCTCACCGTTCGCCCGGTAGCCGGGGCGCGGCACGATGTCGACCAGGGTCTTGAACGCCTCGAACGCGTCCGCCGAACCCAGGCGGGCTCCCACGAGCACGTCCTCGTCGGGAAATGCCATGACCGCCCGGCGGAGCTGTTCCGACATGATCGCCCGCAGGCTCGTGGAACGCTTCGAGTTCGGGGCAACCGACGCCAGCCCGAAGATCACCGCCGGCGTGCCACCGATCCGTTCCAGCGTCGAGAAAGCGAACGCACGTAACTTGCCGTTCTCGCGTACCTGGGTGATGAGCACCCACTGTTCGGCCTGCTTGGAAAGCTGTCCGACCTCGTAACAATGCGGCGTAGCGGCGCACAGGTCGGCCATCTCGGCGAGCTCCGAGTCGCTCAGCGCCGTCGTGTCCTTGCTTTCGGTCTCGGTGGCCATGGTGTGGATACAACTCCCCAGGTCTTCGCGTCTCCGACCCCTCTAGTCCAGTCTTTCCGCCAATTATTTGCAACTTGACGCCGGTCACGATCACCCGGCCATTGGGCGACATCGGAAGAGTGGATGCGATACTCGGTGGTCATGGGTGAACGAGTGCAGGCCTTCGGTGACGACGCGCTGGGAGATTCGGACGCGGTGGGGCTCGCCGAACGGATCGCTTCGGGGGAGGTCAGCGCCACCGAGGCGACCGAAGCCGCGATCGCGCGCACCGAGACGGTGGACCCGCGCCTGCACGCCGTCGCGTACCGCGGCTACGCCCAGGCGCGTGCTCAGGCACGCTTTCTCCGCGTCACCGACGGCGGGCCGTTCGCCGGCGTCCCGTCCTTCGTCAAGGACAACAACGACGTGGCCGGCATGCCGACCCGGCACGGCTCGGCGGCCATCGACGCCCACCCGATGCCCCGTTCGAACCCGCCGGCGGCACAGTTCATGGCCCAGGGATACGTCGTACTCGGCAAGTCGACGATGCCCGAATTCGGGCTGACCGCCAGCACCGAGTTCGCGGACGGCACGGCCACCCACAATCCCTGGGACCCGGCCCGCTCCACGGGCGCGTCCTCGGGCGGTTCGGCCGCGCTGGTCGCGTCGGGCGCAGTGCCCATCGCCCAGGGCAACGACGGCGGGGGTTCCATCCGGATCCCGGCCGCGGGATGCGGTCTCGTCGGGCTGAAGACCACCCGGGGACGGACGCTGGACCGTCCCGGGGCACGGCAACTGCCGCTGAACCTTTCTGCCGAGGGGGTCGTGTCCCGGACCGTGCGCGACACCGCCCACCACCTGGCCGCGATGGAGCGCACCTACCGCCATCCCCGCTTGGAACCGGTCGGCCTGGTCACCGGGCCCGCCGAGCGACGGCTCCGCATCGGCTTCGCCCGCGTCTCACCCTCGGGCGTCGCCGTCGATCCGGTGACGCTGGCCCAGGC
>CAZEAV010000452.1:0-2816 GCA_964510215.1 uncultured Iamiaceae bacterium | reverse complement strand
TTTCATGTAGGTCTGGGGAAACGCCAATGCGACC
Organism: uncultured Iamiaceae bacterium; assembly: GCA_964510215.1. GTDB lineage: Bacteria > Actinomycetota > Acidimicrobiia > Acidimicrobiales > Iamiaceae > JAFDWI01. Next base: position 2,782 of record CAZEAV010000452.1, on the reverse strand, counting down.
CGCGCGTCGCCGATGCGGATCTCGGCCACCAGCGCCTGCTGTTTCGAGGATCGCAATTTGTCACCGTGGCGCGCCACCAGGAGTGCGACGACGTCGGCACCGACGTTGTGCCGGGTGTGGGCGAATCGTTCGCCCGGATTCCCCAGTCCGACCACCAGCAGGTCTGCCGGGGTTCCACGACGGTCGCCGCCACCCACCCGACGGCGTGGAATGCTCATCGCGCCGGGGTCGGCCGATGCCGGACCATCAGGACTCCTCGTCGTCCTCCGCGGCAGCTTCGGCGGTCTCGGCCGCCTCTTCGCCCTCGGCCTCCTCGCCTTCGCCCTCGGCCTCCTCTTCCTCCTCGACGCCGGCGCGGGTCACCGAGGTGACGACCACGGGCTCGTCTCCTTCGATGTCCGTGGTGACCCCTTCGGGCAGATCGATGTCGGCCACACGGATCGAATCGCCGAGCGTGAGTGCGGAGATGTCCACGACGAACTCGTTGGGAATGTGCTCGGGGCGTGCCCAGACCGTCAGGCTGAACAGGGTCTGGTCGACCAAGCCGTTCTCCCGGGTGACCTCCAGCGCCTCGCCTTCGGTCACGATGGGGACGTCGACGCTCAGCTCGGTGGTGCGGTCGATGAGCGAGAAGTCCACGTGATGGACGGTATGGCGCACCGGGTGCCGCTGGATCTCCTTGACGATGGCCAGCTTCGTGTCCCCGTCCATGACCAGGTCCAGCAGGGCGTTCATGCCCGCGTCGGTCGACAGCGCGGCCCGCAGGTCGTGCCACTTCACCGCCACCGGAACCGGTTCGGACCCCAGTCCGTACACGACCGCGGGGATCATGCCCTGGGCACGGAGCCGGTTGGAGGGCCGGGACCCGCGGGCGCGGCCCGTGGTCACCTCGAGTGTGATCTCAGCCATGGAGAAACTCCTACTTCTGAAAGATCGCGCCGGAGCGCATGGAAGGGACGGACGCACAATGCTACAAAACCCGCCTCGAACCACGCGATCCGACCGCCGCGTCCCCGTCCCCGTCCAGCCTCACCCCAACTCCGGGAGGTTTCGTGCGCTCAACGCACACTTTCTCCCGAAGTTGCGACGGAGGCTCAGAAGCTCGACGAACCCGATCGTCCCCCTGCTCGAACTTCGGGAGGTTTCGTGCGCTCAGCGCACACTTTCTCCCGAAGTTGCGAAGTCGGGGCCGGGGGTGGGGCGACCGGTCGGGCTACTTCTGGTTTTCGCCGTCGAAGATCTCCGACACGCTCGTGTCCTCGAACACCGCGTCGATGGCGCTGGCGATCAGCCCGGCGACCGAGAGCACCTCGACCTTGTCGATCATCTTGTCGTCGGACAGCGGCAGCGTGTCGGTCACCACCACGCGCGAGATCGCCCCGGTGTTCTTGAGACGGTCCACGGCCGGCGGGCTCAGGACCGGATGGGTCGCCATCACCCAGACGTCGCCGGCACCGTGGGCGACCAGGATGTCCGCCGCCGCGCAGATCGTGCCTGCCGTGTCGATCATGTCGTCCAAGAGGATGCAGTGCCGGCCTCGCACGTCGCCGATCACGTCGGCCGCGACGACCTCGTTCGCGGTGCCCTTGGGCCGGAACTTGTTGACGAAAGCGAGGTCGGCGCCGAGCTGGCCGCTGAAACGTTTGGCCGCTTTCACCCCACCGGCGTCCGGCGACACCACCACCGGATCATCCGGCGCGTTCGCCTCGATGTAGTCCAGCAGCACCGGCATGGCGGTGAGGTGATCCACGGGGATGTCGAAGAATCCCTGGATCTGCCCGGTGTGCAGGTCCACGCTCACCACCCGGTCCGCGCCGGCGGCCTGGAGCATGTCGGCGATGAGCTTCGCCGTGATCGGCTCCCGTCCCTCGGCCTTGCGATCCTGGCGGCTGTAGCCGTAATAGGGGCAGACCGCGGTGATCCGCTTCGCCGAGGCACGTTTCGCAGCGTCGATCATGATCAGTTGTTCCATGATCGAGTGGTTGACCTTGCCGCCGTGGGTCTGCAGCACGAACACGTCCGCACCGCGCAGGGACTGCCCGAAACGGCAGTGCAGCTCACCGTTCGCGAACTCGCGGAGGTTGGTCTGTCCGAGCTCGACGCCGAGCGCGTCGGCGATGTCGGCGGCCAGCGCCGGGTGGGCGCGACCCGCATAGAGCTGCAGCCGCTTCTTGGTGACGAGCTCCAACGGTGCCCCTGTGGCATCGGCCTGCATCCTGTGAGCCTAACCGGCACCCACTGGGGCGGAGGAGACACGCTGGGTGAAGGGTTCGACCACCTCACCCGACATCACCTTCGCGCCCGCCCCGAGCACCACGTAGGGGCCCACCGTCGCACCGTCACCGATCGAGCACGCCGTGGCTGTGGTGCGGGTGACGGCCGACCGCTCCCCGACCGTGGTGTCCACCAGCGTGGTGTCGGGGCCGACCTCGCAGTGTTCCCCGATCACCGTCGTTCCCTGGAGGATCGTCCCCGGGAACACCGTGACGTCCGCGGCGAGTCTGACCGTGGTGTCCACATAGGCCGTGGCCGGATCCACGAACGTGACGCCGGCGCGCATCCATGCCTCGTTCGTACGGGCGCGCAGCATCGCCTCGGCCGTGGCGAGCTGCAGGCGGTCGTTCACCCCCTGGGCCTCGGACGGGTCGTCGAGGGTGAGGGTCGCCACCGGATGGCCCGCGTCGACCAACACCCCGATGACATCGGTCAGATACCACTCGCCCTGCGCGTTCCCCGGTCGGACGCGGCGCAGCGCCGGTGTCAGCAGGCTGCGCCGGACGCA
>CAZEAV010000451.1:0-2818 GCA_964510215.1 uncultured Iamiaceae bacterium | reverse complement strand
GGACACCGCGAACGGCATGGGTGGGCTGATCGCCCCCGCGGTGTTCGGTCCGTTGGGGGTCACCGTGGACATCCTGTACGGCGAGCTCGACGGCACGTTTCCGAACCATCCGGCCGATCCGATCCAGACCGAGAATCTCGCCGATCTGCGCGAGCGGGTGGTCGAGACCGGTGCGGACCTCGGCCTGGCGTTCGACGGCGACGCGGACCGGGTGTTCGTGGTGGACGAGCGCGGCGAGCCGATGTCGGGGTCGACGACCACCGCGTTGGTCGCGTCGATGATGCTCGAACGTGAGCCGGGGGCGACGATCCTGCACAACCTGATCTGCTCGCGTGCGGTGCCCGAACTCGTCACCGAAGCTGGCGGTACGCCCGTGCGGACTCGGGTCGGCCACTCCTTCGTCAAAGCGGTCATGGCCGAGACCGAGGCGATCTTCGGTGGTGAGCATTCCGCGCACTACTACTTCCGGGACAACTACAGGGCAGATTCGGGGATCATCGCGGCGATGCACGTCATCGATTATTTGTCCGCGCACGACGAGCCGCTGTCGGAGTTGCGCAAGCGATTCGAGCGTTACGCGGCCTCCGGCGAGATCAACACCACCGTGGACGACCCGGCCGCGGTGATCGACGCGGTCGCCGCGGCGTACGACGGAAGCCCCCAGGATCGCCTCGACGGGCTGACGGTGGACGGCGGCGACTGGTGGTTCAACCTGCGTCCCTCCAACACCGAGCCGCTGCTGCGGCTGAACCTGGAAGCAAAAACCCCTGACGAGGTTTCCCGCCACGTCGAGGAAGTCCGCGCCCTGATCACGGGCGCCTGAGATCCGAGAAAGGTCCCCTATGGCCCTCGATGCCCAACTGCTCGACATTCTGGTGTGCCCCGAGGACAAGGGCCCGCTCTGGTATTTCGCCGAAGACGGTTTCCTGTACAACCCCCGGCTGAAGCGCCGCTACGGGATCACCGACGACATCCCGATCCTGCTGGTGAACGAGGCTGAGAGCGTGGACGACACCGAGGCCGAGGCACTGCAGCAGCGTTTCGACGACTCGTCGATCCGCGTCACCGGCGAAGGCTGAGGCAGCCCGGTGGTGACACCGGGCTCGGTCGACGCGCCCGACGGTCGCGATCTGCGGGGTGCGCTCCAGCGCCTGCCCCGACGGCTCTCACTCCTCGCCACCCGTGACCTGGACGGGCTGGCTCTCCCCGGTGCGGACCGGGTGGGTGGCGTGGTGGTGTGCGCGGCCGGGGACGACGCACTCGACGCCGACCTCGTCGTCGCGATGGTGTCGGCCGAGGCGACGGTGCCGGTGGTGCTGTGGCGTGGCGGGCGGTTGCCGGCCTGGGTCGGCTCGACGACCCTGGTGATCGTGGTGGCACTTGCACGCACCGGAGACCGGAGTCGTCATGTGCTGCGAGCCGGGGTGGACGCCGGGGCAGACGTGGTGGTCGTGACCGCGGACGTCGGCTTCGCCACGGATGCCGTCGCGAAAGGCGCACGGGTGTGCGCACTGGAAGGAGCGGATGTGATGCCACGGGTCCTGCCGGGCGTCGTGCTGATCACGTTGCTGAGCCTCGTCGAGGGCGTCGGCCTGTTCCCGGGGGCCGGTGGGCCCGTGGGTGCGGCACTCGGTGTGGCCGCGGCCGCGACGGCCGAGTGCGGCGCGGCACCCGAGGGCCGCAGACGTCCGGCGACGGCCACCCTGGCACGCCACCTGGGCCGGACGTTGCCCCTGGTCTACGGTGCCGACGGGGTGCCGGCGGCGGCCGCGCGGTGGTGGAAATCCGCCGTGAACCGGTCGGCCAAGCTGGCCGCGTTCGCCGACGGCGTCCCGACGATGGCCTATTCGGAGTTGTCGATGTTCGGCCAGGCCGGTGATCTCACCCGACAGGTCTTCACGATGATCACGCTGCGTGCCCCCCGCGACGTCGAAGGGACCTTGGCCGCGGGCCAGCTCGATCGCTTCGCCGAGCTGTTCGGGGAGGTCGTGGCCGACGTGAAGACCGTGTCCACCGAGGCGCGCGGCCTTGCCGCATACCTCGACCTGGCGATACGCGGCCAATGGGTCGCCCTGGAATTGGCTGCGATCGCCGGGGTGGACCCGTCGGTGGAGCCGATCCTGGACGAGTTCTGGGCTGCCACGTAGCCCGGCCCGCTACTGCACGCTGGAGCCGGCCAGGGACAGGCCGACGACGCCGGCGAGAATGCAGCTGATGCTCCCCAAGCGCAGCACGGTGGCGGCGTCGCCGTAGACCGCGATGCCCACGATTGCCGTGCCCGCGGCGCCGAGACCGGTCCAGATGGCGTACGCGGAGCCGACCGGCAGATCCCGCAGCGCGATGGTGAGCAGGCCGAAGCTGAGAATGGCGCACACGGCGAAACCGACCGTGGGCCACAGCCTCGTGAAACCGTGGCTCTCCTTCAACAGCACGGCGAAACCGGTTTCGAAACCTCCTGCCGCGATGACCAGGAACCACGCCATGAGCCGACCTCCAGTGCCCGCCCAGGCTAGGGGATCCCGGCACGGTCACCCGGCATGGGGGTGTGTCTGCGGGTCGCGTGGGTCGCAGACCCCACGCGGGGGTGATCCGCGTCTTCGCCGGGACGTCCACTAAGATCGGTGCCGGTGCGGTTGCCCCGATGGGTGCCGCTCCGGGCTGAGTAGAGAGGCGTCAGTTGACCCCAGCCCGGGAACCCGCCACCATCACGCCGCGCCACGCGCGCCCCGCCGCGGGCCCGCGTGTGCGATGAGCCGTTCCCGGAGGAACTTTTCATGTCAGACCAGGACTTCGAGGTCGCCGACCTTTCCCTCGCCGA
>CAZEAV010000450.1:423-2821 GCA_964510215.1 uncultured Iamiaceae bacterium | reverse complement strand
GATGATCGCCGCCGCCCGGGACGGCTACGAATCGCTGCGGTTCAACACCGTGGTGGCCCGGATCACCGAGTACGACAACCACCTGATCGGGGCTTTTCCGCACGGGGTTCCGCGCGCGGCCATCGAGCCGATGGTGCTCGCCCTTGCGCCACTGGCGCCTCATGTCGCCGAGGAGTTGTGGGAGCTTTTGGGACATGACTCGTCGCTGGCCTGGGAGGACTTCCCCGTCGCCGATGCGGCCCTGTTGGTTGCCGACACCGTCGAGGTGCCCGTGCAGATCAACGGCAAGGTCCGCAGCCATCTGTCGATGCCGGCGGAGGCGGATGCCGAAGCGCTGGAGGCTGCGGCGCTGGCCGACGAACGCATCGTCGGCCTGCTGGACGGCCGGAACCCCCAGCGGGTGATCGCGGTGCCCGGGCGCCTCGTGAATCTGGTGGTGAAGTGACCCTGACGGTTCCGTGACCCGCGAGGGTCACGGAACCGTCAGGAATCGACGATGAAGGTCACGCTCGCCGGTGGCAGCGTGATCGGCCCCGTGTGGTGCTCGCCCTCGAGCGACGGGAGGGTCCCGTCGGTGTGGGCGGCGAGTGTCTTTCCGTTGAGTTTCATCTGCCGCGCGCCCAGCGAGTCGGCCGTGAGCTGGTAGATCGTCGACGACGACTCACCGAGATGGACCTGGCGCGGGTGCGTGGATGAGGTGTTGATGACGGCGTAGGTGACCCCGTGGGACGTGCCGGGGGTGCGCTGCGCGTACACCGTCAGATCGTCCGCGCCTGGGAGTTTGTCCGGCTTCAGCACGTCGGTTCCCATCAGGCGGTGCCAGAGCACGGCCGCCCAGTAGGTGGGGCGGGGGTCGTAGCTGTTCTCGGCCAACAACCCGTAGTCGCTGCCCACCAAGGTGTCGTGGAACACGGCGTCGACGCCGCTGCGGGCCAGGCGGCCGTGGATGTCGACGTAGCTGATCGCCGCGGCGAACGCCGCTGCCCAGGGGTCGCCGCCGCACGCGGCCTGGCCGGTCTCGGTGACCCACATCGGCGCTTTCGGCACGTATTTCTCGCGCAACCCCTCGTAGTAGGCGGCCGCGGCGTCGACCCGGTGCAGGTTGTCGGGTTTCAGGACGGTCGCGGGACCGCCCTTGCCGTTGCAGCGTTGCGACACTTTCGGGTAGACGTGATAGCTGAACACGTCGAGATCGTCCGCACCGCCACGAAGGATGTCGGGCGCTTTGATCGAGGCGGGTACGAGCATCGGGTCGACGTCGTTCGTCGCGCTCGGTCCGACGATCAACATCCCCGGCAACGTCTTGTGCGCGGCCGCGGCGAACGTGGCGAGGTCGTGGTCGAATCTGGCAGCGTCGTAGCCCTTGGGCATGCCGACCCCGATGCTCACCTCGTTGAACAGTTCTGCCGCGACGACCGGAATGTCGTGGTCCTTGGAGAACTGCATGCGCAACTCGGCCTGTTCGGGATTCCACGCGCCCTGCGCGTCGAGGGTGCCGGGGCTCGACGCGTACGACGTGACGATTCTGTCGCCCACGGCGTCGGCGAAATCGCCGACGCCTTTCCATTCGGCGCCGGTGAGCACCGCGTCGAAGCCCGGCGGCGGCTTGGTCGCCGCGGTGCCGTCGGGCGCGAAGTACGTCGAGTCCGCCCAGGTGCCACTGACCCGGACGTACGCGGGACCGAGCGCTTTCGCGAGGTTGCGGAGCCGGGTCGAGCCGAGGTCGATCGGCGGCCGGTTCTTCTTGGCTTCCCCGGCACCGTAGGGAGCCCAGAAGCTTCCCCCGGTGACCGTGACCATCTCGATGTTGTAGGAGGAGAACCGCGGGTCGAGCTTCGTCGTGGGCGCGGACCGGGCGAGGCGCAGGGCGGGACCCGATGCGGTCTGCGACGCATTCGTGGCGGGCGAGGCATTCTCCGACCCGCTCGAGGAACAACCCGCCGTCGTGGCACCGGCCAACGCCAGCGACGCGGCAACGCTCAGGACTCTCCGTGGGAGGTGAGGCATCGGTCTGTCCTAACACACGAGCCGTGCCGGCGCGGGCCGCGGAGGCGTGCCGCGTCGTCCGATCGGCCGACCGACGGCACGGTGCCTGGCTACCGGGACGCCTCCGCGGCCAGACTGGAGCCATGGCAGCGGACCAGCCACGACAGACGCCGCCGCCTCCCGGCGACGGGGCGCTGGCCGCGGCCATGGCGGACCCCACGGGGTATCTACGCACGGCGATGCCGATGTGCGCCACGTTGGGTTTCTCGGCCCGCCGGGTCGACGCGGGGGTGGTCGAGGTCTCGGTGCCGTGGTCGGAGGGGCTGTGCACCGCGAACGGCGTGGTTCACGGTGGGGTCGTCGCGGCCCTCGCCGACGCGGCCGGCGCGCTGCTGGCCTATCTGAACCTGCC
>CAZEAV010000450.1:0-413 GCA_964510215.1 uncultured Iamiaceae bacterium | reverse complement strand
GGGGGCGGTGGGCACGACGACGGTGGAGTCCAAGACGAACTTCCTGGGCGCGGCCCGCTCCGGGGTGGTCACCGCCACGGCGACGATCCTGCATGCAGGCCGCACCACGATCGTGGTGGAGACCGACGTCGCCACCGAGGCGGGTCCGGTCGCGAAGACCACCCAGACCCAACTGGTGCTGCGCCCACGCTGAAGGGACCGTCGAGGTGTCGATGTCACCGCCGGGGGTGGGGTGGGTCGATCAAGAACCGCCGAGGAGGTCCTCGGCCAGCGCTTTCCACTTGTCGGCCGTGATCGATGAGTTGTCGGGCGGTTGAAGCACGACGACCTCGTTGTCGCCGCGCACGACCAACTCTTCGACGTGGCCCTTGGAGGTGAGGATCTGCCCCTCGTCGCCGAAGTCGGTCAGTGCC
>CAZEAV010000449.1:0-2842 GCA_964510215.1 uncultured Iamiaceae bacterium | reverse complement strand
ACGGCGACATCGGCCACACCTTCGAGAACTGGCGACGGGCGTTCACCGACGAGCTTCACGACCTGATGGCCGTGTTCGAGAACGGTTGCTGAATCTGGTTCTTTGAACGGAAAACCGCGTATGGGGCCGTCAAGCGTGCAAAGAACCGAACTCGTCTGGCTGATCGCCACCCTGGTCGCACTGGGGAGTCTCATCGTCGCCCTCCACTGACCGACCACCACTCACCCGGCAACGACGGACGATCAACTCAACACGATCAGATCGGTGAACTCGGCCGACCAGTTCCGGAACTCGCCGTCGGGCATCACAAGCACCCGGTCGGGTTCGAGTGCTTCGACGAACTCGGTGTCGTGGCTGACCAGCACCAGCGTGCCGGGCCACTCCGCCAGCGCGTCGGCCATCGCCTGACGTGATCCAGGGTCCAGGTTGTTGGTGGGTTCGTCCAGCAGCAGCAGGTTGTGCCGGCCCGCGACGAGTTGGGCCAGGGCGAGCTTCGTCTTCTCGCCACCCGAGAGCGTCGCCGCGTCCTGGAACACCTTGTCGCCGGTGAGGCCGAACATCGCCAGCAGCCCACGGCGGGTCTCTTCGGAGACCTCCGGTGACGCCTCGTTCATGTGATCCAACAGGGAGCGCCCCGCGGAGATGCCTTCGTGCTCCTGCGCGTAGTAGCCGGTGACGATCCGGTCGCCGAAACGGACCGCCCCCGCATCCGGCGTGCTGCGCCCGGCGAGGATTCGCAGCAGCGAAGTCTTGCCCGCCCCGTTCAGGCCCAGCACCAGCAGGCGTTCGCCCCGACCGGCGTCGAAGGTCAGCCCGTCGAACACCTCGTTGTCCTCGTAGGACTTGGCCAGATCGGTCACCTCGAGCACGGTGCGGTTCGCCGGCGGCGGGGCGGGAAAATTGACGCGCATGGTGCGCTGGTGACGGGGACCTTCCACCGCGTCCGCGCGGAGCCGGTCGATGCGTTTGGCGACGCTCTTCGCCATCGCGGCTTTGGTGGCCTTGGCGCCGAAGCGGTCGACGAGCGTCTGCAGCCGATCGATCTCGGACGCCTGGGCGGCCGCGAGCTTGGCCAGGCGCGCCTCGTCGCGAGCCCGGGCCGTGAGATACGCCGAATAGGTGCCGCGGTACTCCACCATGGTCCCGGTGTCGTCGTGGCCCGTGCGGTCCAGGTGCAGCACCCGGGTGATCTGTGAATCCAGCAGCTCCAGGTCGTGGCTGATCACCACCAGCGCGCCCGAGTAGGCACGCATGAACCCCAGCAGCCACTCCTTTGCGTCCGCGTCGAGGTGGTTGGTGGGCTCGTCCAACAACAGCACGTCGCTGCCCGCGTAGAGGATGCGGGCCAGCTCCACCCGCCGACGCTCGCCCCCCGACAGCACCCCCAGCGCGAGGTCCAAGCGTCCTTCGGCGACCCCGAGGCCGGCGGCGATCCGACGGACATCCGCCTCCGCCGAGTAGCCGCCCGCCAGTCCGAAGCGCTCCTCGGCCCGGGTGTAGCGGGCGATGGCACGCTCGGAGGGGTCGGCCTCCATCGCCTGTCGCAGGCGTTCCATGCGCTCCGCGGCCTCGTCGAATCCCCGACCCGACAGCACGTGACTCAGGGCCTGGCGATCCGGGGAGGCGAGGTCCAGCCGCGGGTCCTGTGGCAGGTAACCCAGACCCCCCTTGACGATCACCTGACCCGCCGCCGGTGGCTCCGCTCCGGCCAGCACCTTGAGCAGCGTGGTCTTGCCGGCTCCGTTCGGGCCGACGATTCCGACCTTGTCACCGGGCGAGACCGTGAAGGAGACATCGTCCAACAGCACGACACCGCCGACCTCGGTGCGCAACGATCGGGCCTGGAGCATCGGACCAGCGTGACAGGGCTCCCAGGCCACGGTCACATCGGATTCTGCGCTCGGCTCACCGGTGCGGTGGGTACGCGACTACGGTCGCGCCTGCATGCGGACCGGAGCGCTCCCCGTCGTCGACATCGATCTGGCGTTGCTGCCGCCCCAGAGCGACGGTGTGGACTGGCCGACCCGGGAATGGCCGACGGGCGAGCCCTCCGACTGCAAGGTACGCAAGCTGGCCAAGCTGGCCGACCTGGCGTTCGCCGAGTCACCACCCGAGGAGTTGGGCCTCACCCGCGCCCTGCTGATCGTCCAGGGCGGGCGCCTCGTGTTCGAGCGCTACGGGCCCGGCGTTCGCAACCCTTTCACCGACCCGCCCTGCCGCGTCCCCGATCCCGACGGCCCGGGCACGCCGATGATCTCGTGGTCGATGGGCAAGTCGATGCTGCAGGTCGCCATCGGCATCGCCAAGCGCCGGCACGGCCTCAGGCTGGATTCCCGGATACCGGTTCCCGAGTGGTCCGACCAGGACGACCCCCGACGAGGGATCACGTGGCATCACCTGTTGCACATGGCGTCCGGGCTGTCCTGGATCGAGGAGTACACGACCGACCGCGGATCCGACGTGATCGCCATGCTCTTCGGTGACGGGAAATCCGACATGGCCGCCTACGCGGCGGCGTTTCCGCTCACCTCGCGCCCCGGGAAGGCGTTCCTGTACTCCTCGGGCACCTCGAACATCCTCGCCCGGGCGCTGCAGACGACCCTCGGTCTGCAGGGTGACCCCGCGGGCATGGAAGCCTGGCTGCACAACGAGTTGTTCGCGCCGATCGGCATGCAGTCGGCGACTCCCTCCTTCGACGACGCGGGCACCTGGGTGGCGTCGTAATCCATCTCGTCGTGCGGGGTGAACGTCAAGCGCAGTGGTCGCTCGATGGTGACGCGGCGGTAGCCGAAGTCGGTGGTGGCGAAGATCTTGCTGTGCTCGCTCTCCTCGAAGGCGTCGT
>CAZEAV010000448.1:0-2859 GCA_964510215.1 uncultured Iamiaceae bacterium | reverse complement strand
CCAGCTCGAACTTCGGGAGATTGTGTGCGGTTAGGGCTCGGGACCTCCCGAAGTTTCGTCCAGGGTCGGGACCCCCAGCTCGAACTTCGGGAGATTGTGTGCGGTTAGGGCTCGGGACCTCCCGAAGTTCCGCCCAGGGTCGGGACGCCCAGCTCGAACTTCGGGAGATTCTGTGCGGTTAGGGCTCGGGACCTCCCGAAGTTCCGCCCAGTGTTGGGGGCTCGGGCACGTTCTCGCGGCGTCGGCGGTCGTTGTAGGGCGTGCGATCGTCCTGGAAGCTGCGTGGTCTCTTGTCCGTCGCGGTCGCCGTGGTGCTCGCATCGGTGGCGGCGCGTGGGGTTGATCCGGCCACGGGGGCGGCGACGGGCGGCGGACCCCAATTCGGCACGGAGAAGGGTCCCGTCGAGGTCGGAACGCTCTCGTCCGCATCCGGTCAAGGGTTCGGCTATTCGGGGACGGACCGTCGCTTGACCGCGCAGGCGCCGCCGGCCACCACGGACGGCAACCTCCGCGAGGTGTTCTGGGCTGACAACGCCCCATGGTCGTTCGATCAGGAAACGTGTGCAACGTGGAACGACACGGCGACGTCGGGCGGCTCGGTCGCCGACAATCGCCAGATGGGGCTCGCATTGCGGATCTCGCCGGCCACCAGCGACGGCCGCCGCGGCCTACGCGCGATCACGCTCACTCAGAACGTCTACGCCGGGGCCACCTGGGTCTTCTGGGTGGATGTCTGGAAGGTCGTGGATCCGACAGAGCCGAAGTTTCACGGCGTGAAGCAGTTCGATCTTCGCCCTGTCGTCGGGTTCGCACAGGCGACGCCGCCGCCACCCTGGCACGTGTGTGCCCGGGTGCGTGGCCGCACGTTCACCTTCAAAATCTGGACCGGGACGAATCCTGAACCGACGTGGCACGACACGACCCACGTGTTCACGACCCACCTGCCTGCCGGATGGAACTATCCCGGCTACGCCGGCGGGTACATCGGTCACCTTCGCCCGGGAGCGTCCGCGTCGTTCTCGGGGTTGTCGACACGTTCTCTGCCGCCGGTGGCGTCGCGGATGCCGGGATCGTCGCGGACGCCGTCGGTCGCACCGTCGGCTACGCCGCTACTCGGCTGGCCCGCGTACATCGGCTGACGGTTCGGCACGGGTCGCTGTGTCGTCGCCGGCGCACCGGTTGACGACGAGAAGAATCGGGCACGTTTTCGCGGCTCCGGCGGTCGGTACCGGTATATGGAGCCACCGAAGGGTCGATGGAACGATGGTCGCGGTGTCCGCTGAGGTGTCCGACGACGACCTGGTGAACGGCGGCGTGCCGTTGGCGTTCGAGGCGATCTACACGACCGAGCTCACCGCCATCACCCGGGTCGCACACCTCATCGTGCGAAATCGTGCGGTCGCCGAGGAGATCGCGCAGGAGGCGTTCATCCGCCTGTACGACCACTTTGCCGATGTCCGCAATCCGCCAGGCTTCCTACGCACGGCGGCGGTCCGTCTCGCCATCACCTGGCGAAACCGCCACCGGATGGAGCGAGAACGCCTGGCGCTCGTTTCCCCGCCCCGGACTGCCGAGGGTCGCACCGCCGAGCCGCCCGTGGACGAGACCTGGGAAGCGCTCGGGCGAATCAAACCAGAGCGGGCCGCGGTGCTCGTGCTGCGGTTCTACGAAGACCTGTCCTACGCCCAGATCGGTCGCATCGTCGGCGCCGGTGCCGCGACGGTGCGATCCCGGACCCGGCGTGCATTGGTCGACCTACGCAAGGAGTTGGAGCGATGAGCAGAAACGACGACCTGGAAGCGCGGCTTCGTGCGACGCTCGTAAAGCATGCGGAGCCGGTGCACGCACCGTCCAGACCGTTCGACCCGAAGCGGGGAATGCAGGTGGACCTGGACGATGCCGCCTCGGGCCTCCCACGCGTGCCCGGGCACGGCCGGAAGCCCGTCCGCTCGGTCCTGGTGGCGGCCGCGGCGATCCTGCTGATCGTCGTCGGCGCGGTGTTCGCGGTGCAGCGGGTCGGGTCCGACGGCCACGCGGTGCGGGTCGCGGCCGTCCCGACCGGCGCGGCCGGTTCGTCCACCACCGGTTCGTCCACCACCGGTTCGTCCACCGCCGGGTCGCCCGACTCGATCTCGCTCGACTCGTTGGACGGTCTGTTCGTCGCCACCTCGGCGGAGTTCAACGGCGCCACGTTCGCCAGGTCGTGGACGAGTTTCTCGAACTGGGCCGATCGGATCGGCACCAACCGGTGCCTGGCCGACGAGGGATCCCCGTATCGCCTCGATGTCGATGCCACGGTGCCGCCGTGGGTGCCCGGTGCGAACGACGTGCCGCGCGACAACACCCAATTTCCGGATCTCGCCGAGCTGCGGGCCGGGGACTTCCTCGACGACTCCGCAGCGTCACCTGCCACGACCCGACCTGGCGGCCCGACGACGACCGTCGACAGCCTCGCGTACTCGGCTGCCGTGAACGACTGCACCAACCAGGTTGCCAAGCCGTACCGGAACGTGGCCGGCAAGGTAAACCTCTTCATGGGCATCTGGGGCCGCTGGACCCACACCATCGATTCGGATCCCACCGTTGCCTCGGCCAGGTCGGGCTATGTCTCCTGCATGGCCGACCGGGGTATCACGGTCACCGCGGGCGGGTCCAACGGCGACAAGACCGATATCTTCGGCTTGGCCGATGCGGCGACTCGTCGGGGGGACACCGACCGGGTGACCGAACTCGCCAAGGCCTATGGCACCTGCTTCGCGCCGGTTTCCAAGGCGATGGACGCCTACCGGCTCGCCAAGCGCACCGAGTTCTACCGGCAGTACTCGGCGCAACTGCACCAACTCGCCGTCGACATCGACC
>CAZEAV010000447.1:0-2876 GCA_964510215.1 uncultured Iamiaceae bacterium | reverse complement strand
CTGGGGGATCGGTGGGGAGCGGCGCGTCGTGGTCGTCGATTGGCGGCGGCTCATTCAATTCGTCTCGGAAGGTCTGGGTGACCCCCGGGTCGATGGTTTTCCGCGACGGCGGCGCCGGCCATGCGGGACCGCCCATTGCCGGCATGGCGGGTCCGGCGACCTCGTCCGCCGCGGTGTGGCCCGGATGATCCTTGCGATGGGCGAGGGTCATGCGGAGCCCCGACGAAGGCGCCGGGCCGGCCGATGATGCCGGCCCTGGTGCGGGCGTCGGCGGGGAGGGTTCGGCCAGGCGCGCCCCGCAGTGCTCGCAGAACCGGTCACCGGGTTGCCGGGTGTGTCCACAGTTCTCGCAGAACTCACCGTCAGCAGGTGGAGCTGGCGGTCTGGTGGCCGCTCCGGGCGGCTTGGTCGCGTCATCGGGCGTGGCCGGCGTCGCCCCTGACGAATCTGCGGGGTGGCCGCTGGCCTCGCCTTCGGGGTCCCGAACGGCGGCGTCCTCGACGCTGACGTGCATCGTGTGGTCGAGCAGGTGCGAGAAGTCGTACACGCCCGATTCGTCGCTCAGTCCCCGGTCACTCATCGGCGGCCTCGCCTTCGAGCGCCGGCGCGCCGTCCGGTTCGACGCTGCCGGTAGGGCCGGGCACAGACGTCACGAGCGGTGTCGGTGTGTCGGGGTCGGGGGCGATCGGCCGGCGGGCGGACGGGTTGGTGTCGTCGTCCACCGACTCGCACGGCCCGGGATGGGTGTCCTCGTTCGGATCGAGCGGTTCGACCTCTGCCAGCACTTCCACCACGTCGAGGACGATCAGGGAGATGTTGTCGGCGCCACCGGCTTCCAGCGCCGCGTCGAGCAGTGCCTGGGCCACGACGTCGGGGTCGTAGTCGCGCAGCACCTCGGTTATCACACGGTCGTCGATGTCCTTGAACAGGCCATCCGAACAGATGAGGTAGCGGTCGCCACGTCGGGGTTCGCGCACCCACCAGTCGATCTCCAGGGGCAGTTCGGACCCGAGCGAGCGGGTGACCACGTTGCGCTCGGGATGGGTCTCGGCCTGCTCCGGGGTGATCACGCCGTCGTCGATCAGCTCCTGGACGACGGAGTGGTCATGGGTGATGCGGGCCAGCGTGTGGTCCCTGTACAGGTAGCTTCGGGAGTCACCCACGTTGAAGACCACGATCGAGTCGGGGTTGGCGGTGACGACCAGCCCGGTGAGCGTCGTTCCCATGCCGTAGGTGCCGTCGAGCCGGGCGCGGGCTGTGATGTCGTCGTCGGCAGAGCGGATGGCTTCGAGCACCTCTCTTCTGGTCGGTGATGCGCGGCCGACCAGCTCGGAGAGGCGTTCGACCGTCAGCGCGCTCGCGACATCGCCGGCAGCGTGGCCACCCATTCCATCAGCGACGGCGAACACCGGCGGGTCCGCGACCACGGCGTCCTCGTTCGTCGCCCGGCGGTAACCGGCATCGCTCCGCTCAGCCCATGCCAGTCGGATCACTTGCACCTCCTTCCAGGCTGCCCGAGTAGGTCACATCTGCTCCGCTTCTCGCTTGTCATCCGCCGAGTGGGACAGGGCGGACACGTCACGATGCTTCGGCCAACTCCCGAGGCGGTTCGTCCGCTCCTGGTCAGCAACCGTGACGGCCCGCAGATTGTCACGGGCCGCGCGCGCGATGACCGGTGCCACATCGCGCGCGTGGCGGTGTGAGTATGACGCTGCCTTGCTGGCGGCGCGAGGTGCCACATCCGCCGAGAAGACCATGCAGGGAGGGGTCCGCACGTTGTCGAAGATGTTCCGAGGTCGCCGCAACCGTTTCGGTGCGGGGGCGCTGAGCCTGGCCC
This sequence comes from uncultured Iamiaceae bacterium, assembly GCA_964510215.1. Classification (GTDB taxonomy): domain Bacteria; phylum Actinomycetota; class Acidimicrobiia; order Acidimicrobiales; family Iamiaceae; genus JAFDWI01. The sequence goes on along the minus strand of CAZEAV010000447.1, from coordinate 1,039 downwards.
TGGTGACCCTGGTGGTGGTGGTCGCGGCGCGCACCGACGGCTACCGCGCCGATCACGTGGACCTGAACGACGCCAGCGTGTGGATCTCGGGTACGAACATCCCGAGCGTCGACCCCGACCATCGTGCACAGATCGGCCGGGTCAACACCGAGCTCCACAAGATCAACTTCCAGGTGCCGGTGTCGGACGCGACGCTGTACCAGGACGGCGACACCACGCTGTTCCTGTCGGGAACTGCGTTGACATCGGTGAACGGTGCGACGCAGGTGAACCACACGAGCTCGGTCACCAAGAACGCGGTGGTCGCCGTGGGTGGCGGCACGGGGGCGGTGCTCGGCAGCAACGGCAACCTGTGGGTGGCGCCGGTCGCGTCGTTGGCGACGTTGCCCAAGGGCTCCACGCCGCAGGCGCAGGTCGACCCGGGCTCATTGCTGGTGGTCGGAAGCGACGGTGTGGCCTACACCTATGCGCCTGGCAAGAAGCGCGGCTACGCGGTGTCCCTGAACGGCTCGAAGCATCGCTGGTCCCTGCCACACGCTTCGTCGAAGGAGTCGACGTCGCAAACCGTCGACGCCGCGACCGAGAGTGCAATTGTCGAGTTGAGTGTGGTGGGTTCGACCCCGGTCGTGCTCGACCAGGCTCACCGCCAGGTGCTGGTGTCGGGCGGCTCGGTCGTTTCGATCGACGACCCGAAAGCGGAGCTGCAGCAGCCGGGCCCGGCCGACGACGTGGTGCAGGTCGCCACCGGCACCGGGCTGCTCGCGGTCGGATTGCACGGCGGCAGGACCCACCTGGAGCGCCGAGCCACGGCAGATGTGACTCATCCGGCCCGGCCGGTGGTCGTGCAGGGCTGCGCGTATGCCGCGTGGGGGTCGGACTGGCTGATCCGCTCCTGCGCGTTGGAACCCCGGTTCGACTTTTCCGCCGAGGTTTCCGACAAAATGTCCGCCGGCGCGGACCTGGTGTTCCGCGTCAACCACGACCGGGTGGTGCTGAACGACAAGAGCAATGGCGCGGCGTGGGTCGTGCCCCAGCGAGG
>CAZEAV010000446.1:0-2879 GCA_964510215.1 uncultured Iamiaceae bacterium | reverse complement strand
CGCCGCCACCTGCAGGGCACGATCGAGGTTGACCGTCGAGCGGCCCATGGACGAGACCTCGGTGGCGAAACGCGGCCGGGCGTTTCCAGAACCATTGCGGATCGCATCGTTGAGCGCTTCTTTGAACGACTGGTTGCGCTCACGCATGCGACGCCGCACGAGCTGCTCGGTATCGGGGTCCAGGGTCACCGTCGTCCTCACGTGAGCATCATAGCATCACCTCGAATGATGTGCTGAGTGCAAGACCAGGTGGCCGAAATGCTCGACCCTGGCACCGGGAACGGGGGTGTCCGGTTCGTCGATGCTCTTCGTGCCCACATCGCAGCGACTCAATTCGCCTCTCTGCGCTGGGCAGTTGTTCACTCCCGGGGTCGGCGGTCCGATCGGCCGCAGTTATCGGGAACACGTGCGGCAGGCCCTCGACGCGCGAGCTCGAGTCACCGAGCGCGTCGAGCACCAATGGTGGAACCGCGGCGATGGTCCACGACAGCACGTCGGCCATGGACGCGAAGGCAGCCCGCATATCCGCTGCGTGCCGGGAACGCTCCGGCTGCCGTCTCAGGCTTCGGGGCGCAGGGTGGGAAAGAGCACCACGTCGCGGATCGTTTCCACATCGGCCAGCAGCATCACCAGCCGGTCGATGCCGATGCCCAGGCCCGCGGTCGGGGGCAGGCCGTATTCAAGGGCCCGTAGATAATCCGCGTCCACCACCATCGCCTCGTCGTCGCCCGCGGCTCTGGCTGCGGCCTGGGCCTCGAAGTTGGCACGTTGGATGGCCGGGTCGGTCAGCTCGCTGAACGCGTTGCACAGCTCCCGGCCCGCCACGATGCACTCGAACCGTTCCACATAACCGGGCCGGTCGCGGTGGGGGCGGGCCAACGGCGACACCTCGGCCGGGTAGTCGGTGACGAAGACCGGGTCCCACAGCCGGGACTCCGCCGTCTTCTCATAGATCTCCAACAGCAATTTGCCCGGACCCCAGTCCGGCTCGGGCGACACACCGCAACGCTCGGCCAACGCACGCAGCTCGGCCGAGCCGGTGTCCAGATCCACCGACGCTCCGGCATGCTCCGCGATGAGCTCGGTCATCGTGGCCCGGCGCCACGGCGGGGTCAGATCGAGCGCCCGACCGCCGTAGGTCACCGCGGTGTCGCCGACGAGCTCCCGGGCAAGACTGGCGACGAGGTCCTCGGTCAGGGCCATCGCATCGGTGTAGTCGCCATACGCCTGGTACAGCTCGAGCATCGTGAACTCCGGTAGATGCGACGAGTCGATACCTTCGTTGCGGAAGTTCCGATTGATCTCGAACACCCGCTCGAACCCGCCCACGACGAGCCGCTTCAGATACAGCTCCGGTGCGATCCGCAGGTAGAAATCGGTGTCCAGGGCGTTGTGGTGGGTGGTGAAGGGTCTGGCGGTGGCCCCTCCTGGAATCGGATGCAGCATTGGCGTCTCGACCTCGACGAAACCCCGGTCCTCCAGGAACCGCCGCGTGGCCGACAGCACGCGCGTGCGCACGGTGAAGGTGCGTCGGGCGGACTCGGTGACCCACAGGTCCACATAGCGCTGGCGGAACCGGGTGTCGATGTCGGTCATGCCGTGCCACTTGTCCGGGAAACGCCGCTGCGCCTCGGCCAGGAGCACCCAGTCGTCCACTCGCACCGAGAGCTCGCCCCGCTTGGTGGTCATCACCTCGCCGGTCACCCCGATCCAGTCACCCAGACTCAACGCACAGAACGCGTCGTAGTCGGGCGTGACCTTCCCCGGTGCAAACAGCTGGATCCGCCCGGTGGCATCGGCCAACGTGGCGAACGCCAGCTTGCCCTGAACGCGGCGCAACATGAGCCGGCCGGCGATCGTGACGACATTCCCGGTCTCGGCCCCCGCGGCGAGGTCTCCGTAGGCATCGGTGAGTCCCCCGGCGGTGGCATCCACCGCGAACCGGTACGGCGCCTCCAGACGCTCCGAGGCGGGAAGGGGCGCGGTGGCGGGTTCCTCGGATTCGCTCATCGGTTCTTCTCATGGATCAGGCGCAACCCGTGCAGGGTCAGCCACGGCTCGAGATGTTCGATGGTACGGGTGTAGGGGGCGATGGATTCGGCCAGGCCACCGGTGGCGATCACCACGGCGCTGCCCAGCTCGTCGATCATCCGCTCGGCGATACCGTCCACCTGGCCGGCGAACCCGAACACCGCGCCCGACTGCAGGGCCTCGATGGTCGTGCGGCCGACCACGTTGCGCGGTTCGGCCAGCTCCACCCGGCGCAGGGCGTCGGCCCGTTGGTACAGCGCATCGAGCGAGATGTCGATCCCCGGTGCGATGGCGCAGCCCAGCAACTCGCCGTTCTCCGATATCGCGTCGTAGGTCGTCGCCGTGCCGAAATCGATCACCAGCGCCGGGCCGCCGTACACGTCCACCGCCGCAACCGCGTTCGCGATCCGGTCCGCGCCCACCTCCCTGGGGTTCTCGGTGAGAACCGGCAGCCCCGTCTTCACCCCCGGTTCCACCACCACCGGGTCGAACCCGAAGTACTTCTCGGTCATCTCCCGGAACGCCGCGGTGCAACGGGGAACCACCGAGGAGATGGCGATGCCGTCCACCTCGGTGTCGAAGCTGAACCCGTGGAAACCCAGGAACTCCTGGACGGTGAGCGCCTGTTCGTCCGCGGTGCGCTCGGCGATCGTGGCGATCCGCCAGTTGTCCAACAGCCCGGCCTCGCAGCGGCTCCGCGCCGACTGGGTGGCGTCGTGCGCGTCACCGAACAGACCGATGACGGTCTGGGTGTTGCCGACGTCGATCGCCAACAGCATCTAGTCGCTGCCTTCCGAACCCGGGCCGGGTGCACTCGATGAGCTCGGGCGGGGACGGTCGGCGGCGTC
>CAZEAV010000445.1:0-2884 GCA_964510215.1 uncultured Iamiaceae bacterium | reverse complement strand
CCGGCCGCGGGGCGCGCGACGCCCCCCGGCGCGCCGGGTGCGGTGGTTCCGCGGACCGGTCCGGGCGTGCCGAGCAGCTCGACCTGGTCCGGGTCGACAGCGTGGCCGCCGGCCCAGCCCGGGCAACTCGCCCCCGAGACCGTGCTGGTCCGCCTGGGCCCGGGGCGTCTGGCGGTCGCCGGTTTCACGCACCACTTCGTGGTCAGCGCCGGTCCGGCCCTGGTGTTGGGCGGCCTGGCGATCGGCGCGCTCGCCGTGCCGTCGAACCCCGGCGCGCCGGCGATCGGCGTGCTGCTGGCCGGCGTCGGCATCAGCCTGCTGGTCGGACTCGCCGTCGTCGCCTTCGTGCTCGTCCACTCGGTCATCGGCCGGTACGGGTACACGCTCGGCGAACAAGGCGACGACCTCCACCTCCGGTTCGGGCTGCTCCAGGTGCACAACCTCACCATCCCCCGCCGGCGCGTCCAGCACGTGACGGTGCTGGACAATCCATTGCGGCGGGCTCTGGGCCTGGTCAGCGTGCAACTGCACAGCGCCGCTCCCCCGGACCGGAACAGCCGCGGCCAGGGACAGGTCCATTTCGAGGTGCCCATCCTGAACCGCTCGGACCTGGACGGTTTTCTGCACGCGCTCATGGGTGGCGACTGGAAGATCCCAGCGCTGGCGCCCCGCCCGGGCGCGGCCAGACGCCGCGCGATCGTCCGCCGTGTCGGCGTCCTGATGATCGTGATGGTGCTACCGGCCTGCTCGTTCGTTCCCGGCTCGTTGGCCCTGCTGGCCGTACCCCTGGTCGTCGGCATTCCCTGGGGCCTGTGGGCACACCGTCGCGCCGGCTACGGCGAGACCGCTGAGCTGGCCGTGCTCGCGCGAGGGGTGTTCCAACACCATGTCGATCTCGTCCCGCACTCGCGGCTGCAGAGCGCGTTCACCGTCCAGAACCCGATGCAGCAGCTCTCTGCTCTGCGCACCCTGCACGTCAACGTGGCCGGCCGTTCAGCGGACCCACGGCTCTCGGACATGCCGGGCGACGTCGCGCTTGAGTTCGCGCGGATCCTGCCCCGCCGGTCGCACGGCGCGGCGTTCTGACCACCCGGCGCGCCGTCGGGAATCGTCCGATTGCCCGCTGTCTTCGAACGCAAGTGCACACCTGAGTCGTACTTCGTCCTGTGACGACCCGACTCGCACGAGACACCCATGCCGTGCCGGCCCGACACGCCCACGACTTTGCACGCATCACCCACCCCGAACGGGGAAAACCGTGCAAAGTCGAGCTGCGCGAATCCATGGCGACGAGTCCGAGGTGCGTGGCACCGTGAAAGAGATCAACGGACCAGTCGACGCCCGCAAGGTCGTGCTGGACTTGACACCTGAGATCTCGGGATGGAGCGTCGACGAACCGACGACGACGACCGTGGAGATCGGGCGCCTTTACCGGGTAGAAGCGGCCTGAAGGCCGGTGAGCGCGCGTCGATCCGCAAGGGCCGATGGTGCTGCTGTTGCGTGGGCTGGGTGAAGTTGTGGTCGTGGTCGGCGCCCAACAACATCGGCTCGCGCCGACACGCGGAGTGAAGAGCACCCATCTGCTGACAACCGCTTGAAGATCGCCAGATGAACGGCAAGGCATCCTGAGAACAGCCGGCCCGGGCCGAACCCCCGGACGGAGGGTCCCTCGTCTCACACGTCGGCGGAGGGTGCAACGAGCGGGGTCACACGCCGCCGGCGTCAGCTCGGACGGGGGGTGATCAGCTCGTGCACGTTGTCGTGCATGATCCGACGGGTCTCGGCCTCGTCGTAGGTGGGGATGTCCTTGACATACAACAGCGGATCGGTCAGGCCTTCCGCATGGGGGAAGTCCGACCCGAACAACAGATGGTCGATGCCGACCTGGTCCTTGAGCAGATCCATGTCGTCCTCGTAGAACGGGGCGACCCAGACATTGGAACGGAACCGCTCCACCGGATGGGTGCCGAAGGTGAAGGGCATCTTGCCGTAGCCGTCTTTGAGGTTCCGCAGCAGGTCGGGCACCCACATCGCCCCGTTCTCGATCGAGGCGACCCGCACGTTGGGGTACCGGTCGAACACGCCATGGCACAGCAGCGCCGCCAGCGTGTCCGAGATCGCCCGGTCCTGGAACGCGACGAGCGGGAACGTGGCGTGCTTGAAGCCTTCGAACCCGCCGGTGCCCTTGGGTGCCCCGGTCCCCCACAACTTGCCGTAACCGGCCACGCCTGACAGGCCGGCGTGGAACGCGATCGGTACGCCCGAGTCGTGCAACAGCGACCAGACGGGGTCGAACTTGGGATGCCCCGGCGACACGAAACCGTCACCCTCGGGCACCGGCCCGGGCACGGTCACCACGATCCGCGCGCCGGCCTCGAGGACCCGGGTCAGCTCGGCCGCGGCCAGGTCCGGATCGCAGAAGGTGATCATGGGCGCCGCGTACAGACGCCCGTCGCCACGGTCGTACCCCCAGTCGTCGTCCAACCAGCGGTTGAACGCCTCGAACGCGGCGTGCAACGCCTCGGGGTCACGCCGCAGCGCCTCCTGCATCCCCACCCCGAGCGTCGGGAACAACAGGGCCCCCTCCAGGCCCTGTTCGTCCAGCAACGCCACCCGGGCATCCCGGTGCTGATACCCGGGGCGGTCCGCGAGCGGATCGAGGTCGCCGAACATGGTCTTGAGATCCATCCCGGAGACGTTGTGGCCCCGGAAGTAGTCCTCGAGGCTGCCGGGCTTGGCGACGGGATCGAACAACGGGTTCGGGATGAACTTGTTGACCTTGCCGCCCACCAGGAGCCGCCGCTTGCCGTCGATGTCGGCCCACTGCATGGCACGCTTGGCCATCTTCGGGTCGATGTGACGGGTGAACGCGTCGGTGGCCTCG
>CAZEAV010000444.1:0-2904 GCA_964510215.1 uncultured Iamiaceae bacterium | reverse complement strand
GATCACGCGGTGGAGATCACGGGCGTCGGCGTCGGTCTGGAACCCGACGACCTAGAGCAGGCGTTCACCGATGTCGCTCCCGTGCTGGACGAACTCGACGCCGAAGCTCCGCCGGAGATCGTGGCCAACGTCGAGGCCGTCACCGCCTACCTGAGAACGTACGCGGAGATCCTGAGCAGGTATGGCTGGGATATGGACCGTGCCCTTGCCGAAGCATCAGACGCCGAACGGGCCACGCTGAAAGGGGGCGGTCCGATCTCGGATTTCGACGCCATGATCGCATACGTGAGGCGCGCATGCCCCGACGTGACGATCCCCGAGTGAGCAAACAGCTGGTCCAGGACTCCACGCAGGCGCACGAGTTGTGCAGGATCGACGAGGGCGCCGCGACCACGGCTACCGGCCGCACCATGCGCTCCGAACGCTTGCGGTCAGTGCGCCGGAAATTGCGATACCGTCCGGCGCGTCGGATCGAACCTGCAGCAACGACGAACCCGTCGCGAGCGACCTGAACGCGTCCGCGGACGCGTCCGCGAGAAAATTTCCTCACCATCTACTCACATGGCCGAAAAAGTCACACCCCCGCTTTAGGATCGGAGCAAGCTCCGATCCTAAAGACGGAGAGCGGACCGGCGATGGTGGGGTCTGAAGGCTCTCGAGGCCGAGCCGGGCGCGTCTGATCGTGACGTCACCCACCACGCGTCCGCGGACGCGTCCATCGGGTTTCGTGGCGTGACGTGCGCAGCATGGGCGGTACGACGCGCCCGCGGACGCGTGCCGGGAAGCACTTTCGCCCATCCCGCTGCGCCGGCCGAAAATGATGATGCTCCTATGTCTGGTCAAGCGGCGGTGGGTCTGCTGTGGGTTTGGTTGATGGTGGTTGTGAGTGATCATGCGGCGTCAGTGTCGGCGAATTGATCGGTGGTGGTCTTGGCACAACCGGCCGCACTGACGCCGACCACGGTGAGGCCGCGACACATCTGGACGAGTTCATCGACGACGCATCCGGCGAATCGATGAACAATCTGGTCGAGAACGTCGAGCCAGTCGGGCACGATTACCGAACCTTCGCGAACTGCCGCGCCCGCGTGCTTCGCCACACCGGACGGCCCGACTGGTCGGTATGGACAAACGTGAAACCCCGCCCAAGTTCGAGGATCCGGATAGAGCGGTACTTCGCCCGAAGTGGCAATTGCGTCGACCATCGGGATGGGTGCCGTGTTGATCGATTTGAGATCGGCACCGCCGTCGGGCCATGCCTACTGGACGGAGTCCGCGCCTGCAATGCCTCAGGTCGATGCGTTGATCACCCGGAGAGGAGCTTCTTCATCTCCTGTTCGTATTCGGCCGCGGAATTCACGTGGACGGTGTTGGCGATGTCCGCGGCAGGCGGTGCGGCGAGCGGCGTGACGTCGGCCGTACCGAGAAAGGTCGTCCGCTCGGTCACCATGACGCTCTTGGTCCCGTGCTTGCTCGGCCCGACCACGTGCATCGATAATTCCATGGACTTCGGTGCCCCTGACGCGTCGAGGAGGACCACCGCATGTGCGTCGGTCTTCGCGTCTGCCGGCAACTTCTTGAATATCTGCTCGGAGAATTTCGAGCCGGAGCGCAACTTGTTCATCATCGTTGCGACGTCGACTGGGCCGCGAAAGCGCGTCAAGGTTTCGCCATTGCGAACGACGTGACCGTCCCGGGACAAACGGGCGCCCATGGCGGCGAGGGTGTCGAGGAGACTTGTGGGCTTCTTTACCGGGTTCGATTTCCCTTCAAAGGCGGAGCTGAGGATTTTTGTCCACCCCGTTGCATCGGCCGGTTGCATGTAGAGCGTCCCTCCGACGAACCGCATGGCCGAACCGGAGATTCCCGCTGCGGCGTCGGGGGCTTCGTCGAGTTGAAAAGCCCGGTTCTCGCGGTCGGTGGTCATCGTGTAGGCGATGGTGCCTTGAGGGCGACCGTCAACATTCAGGTCCATCGTCATGCGGATGTGCTGAAAACGTTGCGTGGCGAGCGTGGCCTTCAGCTTCGTGAGGTCCAGCGATGCCGGCAGCACCCCACCGCCGCCGGTGCCTACGTACGCCGTTGTCGTGCTTTGGGCCTTTGTCGAGGTACTCGTGGTCGGCGGTGCGTGCGGTGCCCGGGCAGTCTCCGTTGCGGTCGTCGCGCCACAACCCGCCAACAGAGCGATCGCTGCCAACGCGGCCGGCAACAAGGCTCCCCGGCTTCGTTGCATTGTCTACCCCATGGGATCAGTGAACCGACGTCGACAACCGTAGTCCTCCGACAGGTAGCGATCCTTCACCCGCGCGCCGGACGCTCTGCCGAGCCGCATGGCCCACTCTCACGTAAGGAGCGCCTGAAATGCCGGGGCCAGGCCCGAGAAATTTTCGGTATTCTTCGCTTGACCAGCTGTGATTCGGCCGAAAACGTCACAGCCGATTTCTAGAATCGAACTGACGTTCGATTCTAGAAAGGGCACATCATGACCGTCATAGAAACACCTCTGCAGCCCGAGACCCCGAGCCTCGGGCGCCCCGATTCCGACCCCGATTTCCGGACAGACTCTGGTGGTCGTGGCGGCACCGGACCCGACCGAGACACGCGTCCGCGGACGCGCACCGACCTCGCCGAGACGCCGACCGAGCACCTCGAAGCCGAGCTGACCGGGCTGGTGCAGCGGCTGCACTCTGGAACCTACGAACTGCTCGTGCTGGTCGGCGAACTCGACGCCCGTGGTTCCTGGGTCACCTGGGGAGCACTGTCGTGCGCCGCGTGGCTGGCCGATCTGTGCGACATCGAGGTCGGCACCGCGCGCACCCAGGTACGCGTCGCCCGGGCGTTGCGCGCATGGCCCGCCCTGGATGCGGCAATGGCCGACGGCAGCATCTCGTATTCCAAGGCCCG
>CAZEAV010000443.1:0-2911 GCA_964510215.1 uncultured Iamiaceae bacterium | reverse complement strand
ATGCGTATCGTGCTGCACACCGTGCCGATGGACGGCATCGTGGTGATCGGCGAAGGAGAGAAGGACGAAGCGCCGATGCTCTACAACGGCGAGAAGATCGGTGACGGGACGCCGCCGGCCACCGACATCGCCGTCGACCCCATCGACGGCACCACCCTCACCTCACTCGGGCGACCCAATGCGGTCTCGGTGATCGCCGTGTCCGAGCGGGGCACGATGTTCGACCCTGGACCGTGCGTGTACATGGAGAAAATCGCCACGGGCCCCGAGGCCGCCGGCGTGATCGACCTGAACGCCACACCGACCGAGAACCTCCGAGCCGTCGCTCGGGCCAAAGGCGAGGACATCACGGACGTGACCGCGGTGATCCTGGATCGCCCACGCCACGAAGCGCTCATCGCCGAAGTACGGGAAGCCGGCGCGCGTATCCGGCTGATCCCTGACGGCGACGTCGCCGGCGCCATCTCGACCGCGCGCCCCGGATCCGGCGCGGATGTGCTCTTCGGCATCGGTGGAACCCCCGAAGGGGTCATCACTGCCGCCGCGCTCAAATGCATGGACGGCGTCATCCAGGGGCGGCTGTGGCCACGGGACGATGCCGAGCGTGCCGCCGCGATCGACGCCGGTTACGACCTTGACAAGGTGCTCACCGCGGACGACCTGGTCGCCGGGGACAACTGCTTCTTCGCGGCCACGGGCATCACCGACGGCGAACTGCTCAAAGGGGTCCGTTACGACGCGTCGGGTGCCACGACCCAGTCTCTGGTGATGCGGTCCAAGTCCGGCACGGTCCGGGTGGTCGACGCCCACCACCGCCTGGCGAAGCTCAAGGCCTTCAGCGCCATCGAATTCGGCTGACCCACACCGCCCCCCACCCCCAGCCGCAGCCACCCCCAGCCGCAGCCAACCCGAGCCGCAGCCACCCCCAGCCGCAGCCAACCCCAGCCGAACTTCGGGAGATTCTGCGCCCTCAACGCATAACACCTCCCGAAGTTGCGATCGGGCAGGGGTTGGAGGCCCCCACCTGGTGAGCCGCTGGCCCGGCGAGGCACCGAGTTCGCCGATTCGGGTGTGAAAACCGTGCCAGGTGGGTATCGGGATGACATGACCGACATCGATCGTCTCGTCTCATCGATTGCGATGCGTCAACATGGCGCATTTTCGGTGCCACAAATTCCGGGAGTCACCCCACGTCAAGTTCGAACGCGGACCTCGAATGGCCGTTGGAGGCCGGTGCACCAGGGGGTCTTCGTCGTCGGAGGGGCACCCGAGACCTGGAGGCAACGCATCTGGGTCAAGCTCCTGATCGGAGGCCAGGGCTGCGTCGTCGGTAGACGCTCAGCCCTGAAGCTGCAGCACGTGCGGGGCGTCACCGACGAGCCGATCGACATTCTTCAACCCGAGGAATCCGTGCCCAACGACAAGGCACCGACATCGCGTCGGACAACCCGGCTCCCACCGTGGCATGTGACCACTGTCGACGGTTTTCCCGTCACGACGATCGAACGTTCACTCTTCGACGTGGCCGGACTCGCCTCGCCGAAGCGTCGCCGCAGAGGTTGGGTCTCCGTGACGCGACGGGAAGTCGGACGATTGATCGACAACGCGATCCTCCAGGATCTCGTCACCGTCAACTCATTGACGAAGGTCCATGCCAGCCTGGCCGGCCGCGGCCGTCCGGGGACGCGCCTGATGCGTGCACTGCTCGAGGAGCGCTGCGCAAAATACGCGCCAACCGAAAGCGAACTCGAGGACGCCTTCGTCAGGCTGGTCGCCGACCATGGTCTGCCGGAGCCGCAACGCCAGGTCTGTCTCGGATCGAACGAGAAGCAGATCGGGCGGGTCGACTTCTATTACGAAGATGCTCGACTGGTCGTCGAAGCAGACAGTCGGGCCTTCCATGGCCAACGGGATCAGATGCAAAGCGATCACCGCCGCGACCTGGAACTCCTGGCGCAGGGCTGGCAGGTGCTCCGGGTCGACTGGTGGCAGATCACCGACGACGCCCCGAACGTCGCCCGCCTCCTGCGGACCATCCTCCAGCGTCGGGCGGGCGGCTGAATGCGGCACCCCTCCTCGGATCCCACCGAGAACTCTCCACTCGCTCGAATCCCACCGCGAACTCCGGGAGATTCCGTACCCCCACCGCGAACTCCGGGAGGTTCTGTACCCCTACCGCACAACACCTCCCGAAGTTGCGATAAGGGGCGTGGGTCAGGCCGCTTCGGCGTACCGGAGACGGAACTGGCACCAGTCCCGCCGATCCATGAGCTGGACGTACTCGGGTTCGTCCATACGCTGCGACAGCGCCTCGAGCGTCTCGGCCAACTCCTGGCGTACCGCCTCGACGTCGATCTCCTCGGGCGAGGTCAGAACGTGATCGACGAGAATCGTCACCACGTTCGCCTTCACCGAAAGGAACGCGCCACGGACGATGTGCTCGACCCGTTCCCGACCGGGCAAGCCCATGCGCAGCTTGCCGCTGGTGAGCGCCGCGACCATCGACGCGTGCCGCGGCCAGACACCGAAGGAGCCATCCGCGCCGGGGGCGGTGACCCAGTGGGCCGGACCCTCGTAGATGAGGCGTTCGGGGCTCACCAGGTGCACCTCGAGGTCGACCTGACCCGTGGCGAGATCCTTGGCGATGTTGCCGTGGTACTCCCCGTCGTCGGGGTGCTCTGGGATCATGTCGGCCACCGACGTCACGCTAGTCAGGCCTTTGCCTCGGCAGCGGATTTCTCGGCGGCGGCCAGCACGTCGTCGATGTCGCCCTTCATGTAGAACGCATTCTCCGGCAAATGGTCGTACTCACCCGACAGCAGCGCCTTGAACGAACGGATCGTGTCGGCCAGCTTCACGAACTGGCCGGGAACGCCGGTGAACACCTCGGCCACGTGGAACGGCTGGGACA
>CAZEAV010000442.1:0-2915 GCA_964510215.1 uncultured Iamiaceae bacterium | reverse complement strand
CTTGAGCTCGTCGGTGGTGTAGCCGAACGTCTGTTGGCGCCGCGCGACCGACGCGTGGGGCCACCGGGTGTGGGGGCGCTCGGGGAGATCCGACAACGGCACCAGCGAGGAGGCGACCCATTCGCCATAGGGGTGTTCCTCGGCCAGGGTGTCCTTGATCTCGTCGTCGTCGATGATCCGACCCTGGCAGGTGTCGACCAGGAACATCCGTCCCGGACGTAGGCGGCCCTTGCGGACGACCGTCGCCGGGTCGATGGGAAGCACGCCCACCTCGGAAGCCATGACGACCAGACCGTCCTCGGTGACCCAGTAACGCGAGGGACGCAGCCCATTTCGGTCCAGTACCGCGCCCACGACGGTGCCGTCGGTGAACGCCACCGACGCCGGTCCGTCCCAGGGTTCCATCAGCGAGGCGTGGTACTCATAAAACGCCCGGTGCGCGGCGGGCAGCGTGTCGTCGTTCTCCCACGCCGCTGGAATCATCATCAGGACCGCGTGATGGATGGGCCGACCGGCCAGGTACAGCAGCTCGAGAACCTCGTCGAACGTGGCCGAGTCCGATGCGCCGGGCGTACAGATGGGAAAGATCCGTTCCAGCTCGCCTTCGCCGAACGCGTCCGACGCCAGCATCGCCTCGCGGGCCCGCATCCAGTTCCGGTGTCCGCTGACCGTGTTGATCTCGCCGTTGTGGGCCACGTACCGGTAGGGATGGGCGAGTGGCCAGGAGGGAAACGTGTTGGTGGAGAACCGGGAGTGCACCAGGGCGATGGCCGACGTGAGCCGTTCGTCCAGAAGATCGGGGTAGAACGCGTCGAGCTGCGGGGTGGTCAACATTCCCTTGTAGACGATCGTGCGACCCGACAGCGACGGGAAGTACGCGAGCGCCCGGCCGTTCGAATCCACCAGTTCGCGTTCGATCCGCTTGCGTAGCACGAACACCCGACGTTCCAGGGCGAGTCCTTCCAGTGACGCGTCCGCGCCGGCGACGAAGAGCTGACGGAAGCTGGGCATCGCCTCCCGCGCGGCACGACCCAGCGGAGCGGGGTCGACCGGCACCTTGCGCCAACCCAGCACCGACAGTCCCTCGGCCGTGGCGATCTCCGCGATGCCACTCAGGGCGAGCTCGGCCTGTGCCGTATCGGTGGGCAGGAAGCCGATACCGGTGGCATAGGAACCTGCAGCAGGCAGGGGGAAGTCGACGACCGCCCGGTAGAACGCGTCCGGGACCTGCACGAGGATGCCCGCGCCGTCGCCGGTGTCCACGTCCGCACCCGAAGCACCCCGGTGTTCCAGGTGGCACAGCGACCCGACCGCCTTGGAGACCAGTTCGTGGTCGGCGCGCCCGTGGAGGTCGACGACGAAGGAAACGCCGCAGGAGTCGTGTTCGTAAGCGGGGTCGTACAGACCCGTCGGGCCGGGCGGATACAGCATGGATCCTTCCATTTTCGGCGATCTCGGCGGAACCACTTCGCCAGGACGCCGTTGGCCCAACGATTCAGCGAAGCCATCGTACCAATCGGCCACCGATACCCGGCAAGTGCGTTTCATGGCTCCCGCCGGGCGATCCCGTGCAATAGGGTCCCGGATATGGCGACCGATTCCCCCGCTCGGCACACCTCCGGGATCGGCCCGATCGAGGTGAGTTGGCTGGAGCAGGGCCCACCTGACGGGCCTACGGCGTTGTGCCTGCACGGCTTTCCCGACACCCCGCACACGTTCCGGCATCTGGGCCCCTCCCTGGCCGAAGCCGGCTTCCGGGTGGTTGCACCATGGCTACGCGGCTACGCGCCCACCCAGGTCCCGCCGGATGGCAACTACCGGGTCGGCACCCTGGTCGGCGACGCGCTCGGTCTGGTCGACCATCTCGGCTCCTCCGACGCCGTCCTGGTGGGCCACGACTGGGGCGCCATCATCGGGTACGCGGCCGTCGCGTTGCATCCCGAGCGGTTCGACCGACTGGTCACGCTGGCGGTCCCCCCGCTGGGCACGGTCATGGCGGGTTTTGCGACGTTCGCCCAGATCCGCCGGTCGTGGTACATGTTCGTGTTCCAGCACGCGCTGGCCGAAGGGATCGTGGCCGCCGACGATCTGGCCTTCATCGACGGGCTGTGGGCCGAATGGTCTCCCGGCTACGACGCGGCGTGGGATCTGGACCGGGTCAAGGAGTCGCTGCGGGATCCGGCGAACCTCGCGGCGGCGCTCGGGTTCTACCGCGCCATGCTCGGGGCCGATCAGTCGGGGGCGACCGAGGCCGACCAGGCGGCGCTGCTGCCCTCGCCCGTGCCGACCCTGTACCTGCACGGCGCAGACGACGGCTGCATGGGTGCCGAACTGGTGGCCGGCGCCGCCGACGCCCTGCCGGCTCCCGGGTCCCGGACCGAGGTGCTCGACGGCGTCGGACATTTCCTGCACCTGGAGGACCCGGCCCGGGTGAACGGACTCATCGTCGACTTCCTCACCTCCTGACCCGCGTCGGGGGTCCACCAGCTCTGCCCCTCTCCCACGTTTCGGGTCCGGGTTTCGGACGCTGAACGGCCGTAACCCGCACCCAGAACGGCGATGCGACAGGTTCAGGGGAGACGGTAGCTACCGCCGTCGACGACGGCGAGCCCGTCGTCGACGAGGGTTGTGGCAACCCGGCGAGCACGCTCGGGATCGTCGGGCCAACCCATCGCCGCGGCCATGACGGTGGCGTCGTCGGCAACCGGACCTCGACGCAGCGCATCGACCAGGCGCCCTCTCCCCTGACGATCACTGCCGGCGAAGCGACTCTGGCGAGACCCGGTCCCGGCGGTGCCGACGAGCGCGTCGGCCAGCTCGTCCCGGCCGCCCCACGGGCACCACTGCCGCACCGGGCAGTCGGCGCCCCCGGGATGCCTGGCCACGCAGATGGTCGCGCCCAGGGCGAACAGGGC
>CAZEAV010000441.1:0-2919 GCA_964510215.1 uncultured Iamiaceae bacterium | reverse complement strand
GCGCCGTACAGCCCCGATGTCATCTTGGGAGCCAGGCCGCCCCGATGCTGGTCGAGGTCCTGCACCAGTCGGACCGACCGCTCGGTGTGCACCCGCTGCATCACCGCCGGCAACTGTGTCGGCTTCAGCGCGGAATCGAGACGGTGGCCATCCCATCGGGCCACCTGCCAGGCCCCGTCCGTTTCGTCCAACAACAGCAGCACCGATGCGTCGTAGGTGAACAGGCTCCGCAGTCGCGTCATCGTGGAGTCGAGCACTTCGTCCAGATCGAGCGACGCCGGCAGCGCCTGGGTGACCGAGTGCAGTGACGTGAGGAGTCGGTTCGCGTCGGCAAGGCTGGCCACCCGACGCATGGCGAGGGTGTGGCTCGTGCGGGCCTCACCGAGGATTCGCCGGGCATACCCCGCCATGATGCCGACGAGCGCGAGGAACACCGTCCACTGGGCATTGCTGGCCCACATACCGTCGGTTCCCGGCGACCGGAACACTTCGACCGCGCTGATCGTCACCGCCGTCGTCATGGAGATCCGCAATGCCGGCCAGATGCCCCGACCGAACCCGGCGACGATGATCGCCGGGAGCAACGGGTACACGAACGGTGAGGCCCACGCCCCCGTGAAGACCACGGCCAGCACGTGCAGGGCGACCTCCACCACGAGCCGGACGATGCTCACCGTTTCGTTGTCGCCCTGCAGTGGGCGGAACAGCCGGAAGACGTTGTACAGGGTGACGACCCCGGCCCACACGTATGTCGAGTGGGTCTCCGGCGAAGAAAGGACCAATGCCAGTACTATGGCCGTGGAAGCGGCCCGGACCCCGAACACGATCTGGCGGAATCGCTGTGCGGGGACATCCGGCCCGAAACCGTCGAGCCGCACCGGTGTGCTGTGTGGCGCGGCCCCGCGCACCGGCGGTTCCACCGCGGTGACCCGGCCACGCTCCCGCATTGCACCGAGGGTGTGACGCGATCGATCACCCGTCGTTGCGGCCGTCATCACACACCTCCTTCGACGAATCCGTCGGTCCGGTATCGTTGCCGGCGATGAAACTCGTTGGCCTCACCGGCGGCATCGGCAGCGGGAAATCCACGGTATCCCAACTTCTCCGGACGCACGGGCTCACCGTGATCGACGCCGACGCGATCACCCGCGAACTGCAGGCGCCCGGACAGCCCGTGCTGGAAGCAATCGTCGCGGCATTTGGTGACTCGATTCTCGATGAGCTCGGACGGCTCGATCGGTCCGGTCTGGCCGAGCGGGTCTTCGGTGATCCGGCGCAACTCGACGTCCTGAATGCGATCGTCCACCCCGCGGTTGGCGCCGAGATCGGCCGCCGCCTGGACGAACTCGCCGGAACGCACGAGCCCGTCATCCTGGACGTCCCGCTGCTCGTGGAATCTGGTCGGGACGATCTGGCGTTGCTGGTCGTCGTGGACATCGACCCGGACCTCGCCGTCGAGCGTCTCGTGCGATTCCGCGGATTCACCGCACGCGACGCCCGCGCTCGTCTCGCCCGACAGACCTCGCGCGCGGCCCGGCTCGCGAAAGCCGATGTCGTCCTCGACAACAACGGCACCATCGGCGCGCTCGAACGCCAGGTCGAGCAACTGCTCGACATACTCAGGAACGACGTACGCCCACACGTTCGTACACAACCCAGGTCGTAGACGACTTCGGCTTGCGGAAGGTCCGTGCCCGCCGCCAGGACGATGACTCGGACAGCACGGTGGCGAGCGAGTCGTTCTTCTTCCACAGGACCGTGTCGATGTTCCAGCGGTCCAGCACCCTCTCCCATTTTGCGCTGCTGCCAATCAATGACTTCTCGGCATCGATGACGTCCTTGGGGAACATGTCGACCCGGTCGTCCACGAAGATCGGGGTCTTGCCTTTTGTCCGGAACTCCAGATAGTTCCCCACGAAGTCCCGGGTGGCGATGCGGTGCGGCGGGTCCAGTCGGCCCTGGGAACCCAGCCAGTCGATTGCCTCCGTCGGGAATGTCGAGAGGTCGAACGCCGGCGCGGACAGCCTGACCGCAACCAGCGCGACCGCGAGCACCGCCAGCAGGCCACACGCTGCGGTGTACACGCTGGAACGGACCCGGCTCCCGAGACTGCCCAGATCGGCGAGCTCGGCTGCGAGCAACGGGACGAGCAGGAAGCTCGCCAATGCGAGATTCCGCGAGGCCGTGAAACCCAGCGCCGAGAAGAACAATGCGGGCAGCAGCAGCCGGTACCGGTTGCCTCTGACCAGGCGCGGCGCCATCGCCGCAGCGGCGATGAACGCGGCGAGGAAGATCCGTTCCCAGGTGCTGGTGAACGAGGGTGCCTGCCACTCGATCATCATGTGCAGCACCTTCTGCTTCTCCAGCAAAGCGACCGGAAACCACAACAGTTTCGGCCCGAGTGGATTGATGCCGCCGATCAGGATGCCGACGACGCACCACCCGAAGGTCCGGGTGACGTGGCGGAGCGAACCGCCGTCACACCACACCCCGAATCCATAGATGCCGACCAGCACCAACGCCAACGGGAACGACCCGTGAGTGTTCACCCACACCCACATCATCGGCACCAACCATCGGGGATCCCGCTCTTCGTGCAAGACGAGCAACAGCACGGCGAAGCCGACCAGACCGAACAGCAGCGGGCGTTCCCCCCAGATGACCGTCCCGAGCACCACGGCCGGTGCCACCGCGGCCGCACGGGCGATGATCGATCGGGCCGGGCGGGTGAGGCGCCACAACAATCCGGCCAACAACGCCGACAGCACCGCAACCATTACTCGGATCCCGAGCCCGTGACCAATGTGGTAGGTCAGGCCATAGAGCAGCGACGCGAACCAACTTTGGATCGTCCAGGCATGGCCGTGCGCGGTGAACGAATACGGATCGGTGGACGGCAGATGCCCGTCGAGCAGCAGG
>CAZEAV010000440.1:0-2929 GCA_964510215.1 uncultured Iamiaceae bacterium | reverse complement strand
CTACAACAACCAGGACCACTCGATGTTCACCGCGATGCTCACGGTCGAGAACATCATGACGGGCACCACCCACGACGTCTGGGAGGTCAACGTCGAGGAGGAATACCACGAGGAGGCGGCCGCTCCCCCGACGGTCGAGCGTCCCGCCGGCAGCCACGGCACGGGGCGGGATGCGCCCGTGATCGCCCGGGAGACCCTCGAAGCCCACGGGCGGATCTCGCCCGACTGAAGCCGACCCTGCGGTCGCCGGGCTCTTCGAGCGGACCGCGAGCTCCAGGATTCCGCGCGCCGGTCAGTCTGCCGGGTCCCAGCCGAGTCCCCGGGCGGCGCCGAGCACCGCGTGGGCGAGCAACTCGAACTCGTCGGCGAGGCTGAGGTGCTCATCGTTGGCAGCCACGAACAACCCGTCGGCGCCGGCCAGCGTGAAGCGGGCGAGTCGGCCGACCGCCGGGGCGTCGAGTCCGGTGAAGAACGCTCGGTAGATCTCTTCGAGACGCCCCAGCATCTCGAGGCGTGATTCGTGGAAGCGCCGCCGGGCGGCAGGCTCCTCGGGACGCTGGTCGAGGATCAGCATGAGGCCGAGTCGGAGGAAGTCGGGAAACTCCGCGAGTCGGGCTCCGGCGTGGCGCATCACCGCGACGAAGCCGGCTTCGACGTCGGTCTCCGCGGGGAGGTCCGGAACCGTGGTGACCGCGTCGACCCAGGCGGTGAAGCTCCGGTCGATGATCGCGGCGATGAGCTGATCCTTGTTCTCGAAGTGCCAGTAGATCGAGCTCGCCGGTAGTCCCGAGCGTTTCGAGACGAGGTTGATGCTCGTTCCCTCGTAGCCGCGCTCGCCGGCGATCTGCTCGGCGGCGTCCAGGATCGCTGCGCGGGAGGCGAGTCCGTTCACCCTCTTCTTGCGTTGCGGCATGGCGGTCCTCCTTCCGGCGAGGCTACCGACCACCTGGCGTGCGGCTCGGTGTGTGCCCGCAGGGAATGCGCCGCTGGGTCCCAGAGGGTGTCGACGGCGCTTGATCGGTCGGCGACCCTCCACTATTGTAGCGATCACTCCAACAAGAAGGGGATGAACATGCCGCTCGTCGAAGACGTCGCCGCGGCCGCCGACGCGATCGCGGCCGAGACAGCCGAGGGAAACGCGCTCGGACGCCTGACCGACCGGGCGTGGGCGCTCCTGGAAGCCTGTGGCATCCTGCGGGCGCTCCAGCCGAAGCGCTTCGGCGGAGGAGAGGTGCCCTTGGTCACCTTCGTCGATGCGGTCGTGGACCTGTCGGCCGCGGCGCCCTCGGCCGGTTGGGTGGCCGGCGTCATCGGCGTGCATCCCTGGCAGCTCGCGCTCTTCGCGGACGAGGCCCAACAGGAGATGTGGGGCGACGACCCCGCCCGCCTGCACTCCTCGTCGTACAACCCGACCGGCAAGGCGGTTCGCGTCGACGGCGGCTACGAGGTGTCGGGACGCTGGTCGTTCTCGTCGGGGTGCGACCACTGCCGCGGCGTGAACCTGGGCGCGATCGTCCCGCCCACCGACGGCGACGACGGCGCCGTGCCCGAGTACCGGTCGTTCCTTTTGCACCCCGATCAGTACGTGATCGAGGACAACTGGAACGTCGCGGGCCTGCGTGCCACGGGGAGCAAGGACATCGTCGTCGCGGAGACGTTCGTGCCCGAACACCGCAGCCAGTCGCACGTCGACTATGCGCTCGGCGAGCCGCTTCCCGGCCACGACGTCAACCCCGGACCGCTGTACCGGATGCCGTGGTCGGTCGTGTTCAACATGGCACTCGCCTCGTCGATCCTCGGCTCGGCCCGCGGCTACGTCGAGGCCTGGACCGCCGAAGCCGCCACCCGCCGCATCCCACCCGGCATCGCCCTCGCCGACGACCCGATCACGCAGCGCCGCCTCGCCGAGGCAACCTGGACCCTCGATGCCGCGCTCACGATGCTGCGCGCCGACGCGGTCGATCTCTACGCCCGTGCCGAAGCCGGCGACACGCCCACGATGGCCGATCGGGGTCGCTACCGGTGGCGGATGAATCGTGGATGCGAGCTCGTCGGCGATGCCGTCGCCACCCTGCACCGGGTCGCGTCGGGCCGCACGATCTTCGTCGATCATCCGTTGCACGCGCGCTACCAGGACATCCTGGGCGGGCTCGGCCACGCCTTCCTCGTCTCCGATTCGCCCGCCAAAGCCGCGGGCGGCGACCTGCTCGGCACCTCGACTCCGGAGATGGTGCTGTGATCGACCAGCTCGCCTACGTCCGTTTCACCTCCCCCCACGCCGCCGCATGGCGGACCTTCGGCCCAGAAGTCCTCGGACTCCAACTCGCCCCCGACGGACCTGACGGGTCGGTGCGGCTCCGCAACGACGCCGCGGCCTGGCGTATCGCTGTCGTCCCCGGTGCCGCCGACGACCTCGCCGCCGTCGGCTGGTCGGTCGCCGGGGCCGAGGAGTTCGCTGCCGCCGTCGCACGCCTCCTCAGGGCCGGAGTCGAGGTCCACACCGGTGACGAGGCGCTCGCCGCGGCGCGCTCGGTCGACGCGCTCGCCTGGTTCGTCGACCCGTTCGGTTTCCGCCACGAACTCGTCCACGGCCTCGCCGACGGCGACGAGCCCTTCACGCCGGGGCGGCCGATGGGCGGAGGGTTCGTCACCGGGGCCGCAGGGCTGGGCCACCTCGTGCTCATCGTCCCCGACCTCGACGCCGCGTCGGACTTCTACCTGGGCACGCTCGGCTTCGACCACTCCGACGACATCGACCTGGGCTTCGTCGTGCGCTTCGCCCACTGCAACCCGCGCCATCATTCACTCGCCTTCAGCGCGGTGCCGGGCATGGTCGGCGTGCACCACCTCATGGTCGAGGTCGAGCGCGCCGAGGACGTCGGGCGGGCCTACGACATCGTGAACGACCGGGCCCTTCCCGTGGTCATGA
>CAZEAV010000439.1:0-2943 GCA_964510215.1 uncultured Iamiaceae bacterium | reverse complement strand
CTTCGTGGATATGGCGCGGGGCTAGTCCGCTGCCGCTCGCGCGCAAGTTTGAGACTGAACTTGTTATGGGTGAGATTTTGAGACAGTTACCTGGGGGTTTGATGCCCGCTGAGACAGATGCCCTCTCGTTAACTCTCCGCAGCGTCTCGATGCGGGTGACTACCTCGGCAGCTGTAGCGGCCGGTTGGTGGTGTGGGGTGCTGGAGCGGTCTTGCAGCTCGAGGTGGCCGTAATCGGCGAGACCGGTTCACCCACGTGCTCGCGCAGGCCCTGGAGATGCCCCTCCCGGCGGCGACATGAGCGATGGGACGATACTCGCAGCGCGCGACGAGCCGGCGGCGGCCTTCGGCGGTACGCGGAGCGTTGGCGTGCGTCATTGGCCGTGGTTCCTGATCTAGAGTTCCAGTGCGGAAGCAGTTGAGGTGACGGACCGGTTGACGGTGCTGGCGCCCCAGTTCGTGTCAGGCTCATGCCCGGGGATTGCCTCGTTCACGATGGCGCTCCAGGATGCCTGCCACTGGACCGGGAAGCATCGTTGGAGCAGGTCGAGCATGATCGGAACTGCCGTCGATGCCCCGGGGGAGGCGCCGAGGAGACCCGCGATGGTCCCGCCGCCGCTGACGATGAGTTCGGTTCCCTGCTGGAGCACGCCGATTCGGCGGTGGTCGGGGGTGACCAATTGCGCGCGCTGCCCGGCGGGGACGAGTTCCCATTGGCGGATGTCTGCTCTCGGGTAGAAGCGCTGCAGCTTGGCGAACTGCTTTCGGGGTCGGGCAGCGAGTTCGCCGAGAAGGTAGCGCATCAGTGACAGGTTCTGGATCAGTGCCGCCGCGATGACGTGCAGGTTGTGCCAGCGCAGCGTGGTGAAGAAGTCGGTGAGTCGACCCGCCTTGAGCAGCTTGGTGCTGAAGGTCGCGTAGGGCCCGAACATCAGGTGCCCGGTTCCGTTGATGAACCGCCGGTCGAGATGGGGCACCGACATCGGTGGCGCTCCGATCGCGGCCTGGCCGTAGACCTTCGCCTCGTGGCGGGCGACGACGTCCGGTGCCGAGCAGCGGAAGAAGGCGGCCCCGACCGGTAGCACGGCGTACCCACGAACCTCGGGAAGGCGAGCGCGCTGCAGAAGACGCAGCGCCGTTCCGCCTGCCCCGACGAATACCCGTCGCCCCCGGAGCTCGAACCTGCCGCCACGGTTGTGCCCGCCGACGACCCATGCCCCATCGGGGGTCCGGCGCAGCGCGCGCACCTCGTGCTCGAGCAGCATCTGCCCGCCGGCGTCGGTGACGATACGTGTCATTCCTTCCGTCAGTGCGCCGAAGTCGACGTCGGTTCCACCGGGATGACGGGTGGCTGCCATCGGCTCGTCATGGGTCCGTCCCTCCACTATCAAAGGCGCCCACTCGCTGATCGTGGCGGGATCGTCGGTGTAGGCCAGCCCGTTGAACAGTGGATCGCTCGTCAGCGTCTCGAACCGCTGCCGAAGATAGGCGATGTCGCGGCGACCGAAGACGACGTCCATGTGCGGGGTGGCGTGGATGAAGGTGTCCGGGGACAGTAGCTCTTTGCGCACCAGATGGGCCCACCACTGGCGGCTGAGGTGAAACTGTCGTGCGACCGTCGACGCCTTGCGACCGTCTTCAGGGGCGGGCATGTAATTGAGTTCGCAGAATCCGGAGTGCCCGGTACCGGCATTGTTCCAGGGCCCGCTGCTCTCGGTGGCCACCCCAGCTGCCCTCTCCAGCAGGATAATCCGCCAGTCGGGCTGCAGGATCGCCAGCATCGATCCCAGCGTTGCGGACATGATTCCGCCGCCGATCAAGATGACGTCGGCATCGAGCTCCTCGCACCAGCGCGGCCCGGCGTTCGAGGCTTTCCCCATGTGACACACGCTCCCGAAGTAGAGGATGAGTGTGTTCAGGATTCACCCGAGACGGTCGTTCCGTCCAATGAATGAATGCGGCTGTATAATCCGATTATGGATCAATGGACGAATCGACTGGCTCCGCAGCTGCGGGCACTGGTAGAACTGGCCGCCCATGACGGGCACATGACCCAGGCCGCCGCCGCGCTGGGCGTACCCCAGTCGTCGATGAGTCGTCGCATTCACGCCTTGGAAGAGGAACTGCACGTTCCGCTCCTCATCCACGACGGAAGGATCGTCCGCCTCACCACCGCCGCCGAACGGCTGGCGCGGCAAGTCCGTGAGCCACTGCGTCAACTGGACCTGGCAGTCGATGACGTGACCGGAGAGGCCGACCCCGATCAGGGGACCGTGCGGTTCGGGTTCCCCCTGACCATGGGGTCAGGGCGCGTTCCCGACCTACTCGCCGAATTCCGGCACCACCATCGCGGCATCAAGGTGCTCCTCAAGCAGGCACACGGATCGGCACTGAGTGCGGATCTTCTCGCGGGTGATCTCGACTTGGCAGTCGTCATCCCCGCGCCCGAACGGGTCAGACACGTACGCATCGGCACCCAGCAGATCCAGGTCGTGGTCCCTGACGATCACCCGCTCGCTGCGCTGGAACACGTCCGGCTCGCAGACCTGAAGAACGAGACCTTCATCGCCAACCCGCCCAGCTACAACCTCCGCCAACTGACCGAGACCTGGTGCCGAGAATCGGGCTACACGCCGGACATCGCATTCGAGGTCACCGAGTTCGCGACCATCCGTGAACTGGTCAGCCGCGGCCTCGGGATCGCTCTGCTCCCCCACGACGAACGGACACCTTCGGGACTGACCGAACTGCCACTGACCGGTTCCCGATACTGCCGAGATGTCACGCTCGCCTGGGGCGCCACAACCGAAGCACCCCCCACCCGCCGCCTCAGCAGCTTCCTACTTCACTACCTCGACTGACACCACAACCCCCGCATCTGCCGCATACCGCCAAGCCGACCGCTGATCGGTTCAGCTGCTGCCACCAACCCCATGACCCACAA
>CAZEAV010000438.1:0-2955 GCA_964510215.1 uncultured Iamiaceae bacterium | reverse complement strand
TTCCCGAAGATACCCGCGGCCGACGCGGTGGACAGGATCCGCCCGTACTGCTGTTCCCGCATGTGACGGTACGCCGGGCGGGTCACGTTGAACGCCCCGTGCAGGTGCACGTCGAGGACCGGGTCCAACAGCTCGTCGGTGAGGTTGTGGAACGACTTGTCCCGCAGGATGCCGGCATTGTTGATCACGATGTCCACCCGCCCGTACGCGTCGATGGCGGCCTGGACGATCGATTCGCCGCCTTCGGAGGTGGCGACCGAGTCGTGATTCGCGACGGCCTCGCCACCGGCGGCTTTGATCTCGTCCACCACCTTCTGGGCCGCGGAAGCGTCCGCGCCGGTGCCGTCCAGGTTGCCGCCGAGGTCGTTGACCACGACGAGCGCGCCGCGCCGGGCGAGCTCCAGCGCGTGGCTGCGGCCCAGCCCACCCCCGGCACCGGTGATGATCGCCACCTGACCGTCGAATCCGAGATCTGCCATGTCCATCTCCTTTTGAGCTTCGGTGGTGCCGCGGGGCACGCCCGGCAACCTAATCGGGCGCGAACCCGGTCTCCGAGTCGACGCCGTGGCCCATTCGGTGGCGTCCGACGGGTCGTGTCCGTGCGACGAGGTGCGGCAGTAGACTCGGCGAACCGTGCATCTGGTCGGACGAACCCTGTGGCGACTCCTTCGCCTGGCAACGATCGTCGCGGTCGGCGTCGCCACCCTGGTCGGGGTGATGGTCGGGATGAAACCGGTTGCCGGCTCGTTTTCCAAAGGTGCCACGTCGACCGTTTCCCCGGTCCGCCTGCCCCCGGTGGGGGGGATCTCCTATCTGTACGACCGGTACGGGACCCTGCAGCAGAGCTTCAATCGCAAGATCCAGTCCGTGGTGCCGTTGTCCCAGGTCGCCACGCCGGTGGTCGAATCGGTCCTGGCCGTGGAGGATACGAACTTCTACCGGCACGGCCCCGTGGACGCGCGCTCGATCCTGCGGGCCCTGCAGACCAACGTGCAGTCGGGCGGCGTCGAACAGGGAGGTTCGACCATCACCCAGCAGGTGATCAAGAAAGCGGTCACCGGATCCAAGCGCGATCTGAAACGCAAGCTCCACGAAGCGCGTGAGGCGACCACCTTGGAACACCAGGTCACCAAGGACCAGATCCTGCAGTACTACCTGAACATGATCTATCTGGGGAACAACATCTACGGGGTGCAGGCGGCGGCCCAGACCTACTGGGGCAAGGACGTCAGCCAACTGGACTGGGCCCAAGGCGCGCTCATCGCCGCGCTGATCCGGAACCCGAACGGGTACGACCCGATCCATCATCCCGACCGGGCCCGCAAACAGCGCAAGATCGCGCTGGGACGCCTGGTGGCCACCGATCGGCTCACCAGGGCCGAAGCGGCCAAGGCGAACGCCGAACCCCTGCCCACAAAGCTGACACGGACCGTGCCGCCGCCGGATTACTTCGTCGAGGAGGTTCGACGCCGACTGCTGAACGCGAACGGCGCGTACGACGACACCCCGGTGGGCAGAGCGCTGGGGAACACCCCGGCCGAGCGCGAAGCAGCGCTCTATGGCGGCGGGTTGAGGATCTACACCACCTATGACCCCCTGATGCAACAGAAAGCGGTCCAGGCGCGCCAGTCGACCGTGCCCGGTATCCGTGACGACGGCCGGATCGTGCGGACCGGGGCCAACGGCCAGCCCGTGTACGCCACCGAGACCATCACGTCGGTCGAGCCGGGCACCGGCGCGGTGCGCGTGCTACTCGGTGGCCCCCGCTTCACCAAGGACAGCCAGACCATCATCGCCACGAAGAGCTCCACGAACCCGGGTTCGACGTTCAAGGGGTTCGTGCTCGCGGCGCTGTTCGACCGCGGGTTCGTGCCCGACGACGTGGTGAACGGCACCAGCCCGTGCACCGTGCACCCCGACGACCCCAACTACATCGACCCGACCCGACCCGCGGCCGACGTCAAGACCCCCCAGACCGCGAACAATTATGCACATGAGGGGGGCGAGGTCGGCACGATACGCACTCAGACGCTGCAGTCCTCCAACTGCGGTTTCGACCGGCTCGGCCAGATCGTGGGCCTCCGCAACGTGATCGACATGGCCAAGGCGATGGGGGTGTCCAACAAGGTGTGGAACGCGTACGACCCGCTCAATGAACACCCCAACACCCTCAACCCGTATTCGTCCCAGTTGGCATTCGGCGGCGGCATCGGCGTCAGTGCGCTGGACATCGCCGGCGGCTATGCCACGTTCGCGAACGACGGCGTACACAACCAGCCCTATTTCGTGGACCGGATCGAGGACGCGAGCGGGCATGTCATCTGGTCCCACAAGTTGCACCCGAAGCGGGTGATGTCCTCGCAGGCGGCCCGCCTGGTCAACCAGGTGCTCCAGGCCAACATCGAGGGTGGTACCGGTACGGCCGCCCGCCTGCCGTCCGGACAGCCCGCCGCCGGCAAGACCGGCACCTCGGACGGTCCGAGGGACTTGTGGTTCGCCGGTTACACCCCACAACTGTCCACCGCGGTCTGGATCGGCAGTACCGGAGATCCTTTCGTGGTGTTCCCCGGAGGTACGGGCGGCGAGTACGCCGCTCCGAGTTGGCGGGTTTTCATGTCCGCGGCGCTCGCCGGTCAGCCTGCCATCCCCTTCGCCCCGGCCGCGCCGACCCGTCACGGGGTCACGCTGAATCTCGGGCCGGAGGACGGCATGACGTTCCAGGCCCGCTTCGGCGATGCTGCTCCGGCCGCGCCCGCTGCGACCACGACCACGACCACGACCATGCCGCGTTCGGATCACCGCGGGGGCGGGGGTGGGCCCAGCACATCCACGACCACGACGTCGGACACCGTGCCTGCGTCACCGAGGCCGCCGGTGACGGCCTATCGTCCCTGAGCGATGCCGACTCCTGAAGTGCCCGTGCGACGACTGATCCGCTACCGAGAGAGCTCGAGT